>JAISTX010000072.1 GCA_031272365.1 Eubacteriales Family XIII. Incertae Sedis bacterium | reverse complement strand
TTCGAAGACCTGATGAAAGCCTGGGCGGTGAAAGACCCGGCGCACACGTCCAATCCGACCAACGAGGATGGCGTGACGCTCAAGCTGGTCGCTGTATGGACGCCGGTGCGCTACTATGTGATGCGGAGCTATTTCCAGAAACCGGACGGAAGCTGGCCGACGGACGCGGAGATGCCGACCGACTATATTTTCAACCTGGTAAATAAAATGACCGCGATGCAGAACGTGGTCTGGGAGGACGATGACCCGCAGTTCTTCACGCCGATCTACCGGCCCGGCTATCATTATGACGGAAACAACAAGGGCAAGGTGCTGGGTATGCAGCCCTATCTCTACCCGGGCGAAACAGGCTTCCCGACGACGTTCAAGTATTTCTACGCGCTGAACGACTACACCGTGAAGTACGACCTTGACGGCGGCACCCTGGCGGGCGCGGCTGCCGTCCCGGACAAAACGGGCGTCTACTGGACGACGGCGGGGCTGCTGCCGCAGGGCACACCTGAGAAGAGCGGCTACACGTTCTCCGGGTGGGAGCTGCGGCGCATCGACTACCCGCAGACAAGCCCGGATACGGATGTGGCGGCCGGGAAGCAGAAGGTCGCGGCGGCCACGACATTTGAGACCCTGATGAAGGCGTGGGCGGCAAAAGACCCATATCACCCGGCCAATCCGGTCGACGAGGCAGGCACGGCGCTCACGCTGGTCGCGCTGTGGACGCCTGTGCCGGCGCCCCCGGTGCCGCAGGTGCCGAAGTACAGCGTCACCTACGACGCGAACATCCCGGACGGCGCGGACGGCAGCGGCGTTTCGATGCCGCAGAATGTGACGGGCGTGCCGCAGGGCCAGACCGTGCAGCTCATATCGCCCACGGGCGTGCCCGTGAAGAAGGGCGGTACGTACGCCTTCTCGTATTGGCTGGAGCGGGCGCAGACGGAGGTGGCGTACGCGGGCGACGGCATGATTGCGAACATCCAGGCGGACCACGCGCTGGTCGCCGTCTGGACCTTCACGCCCAACCCGGTGCCGTACGACCCGGGCCCGCAGGCGCCGACGCCGAAGGTGGTCGGGGCGTTCCTGCCGGCCGTCGTGATGGTGGAGCCCGCGGCGGAGCCTGAGCCGAGCGTACCGCTGGACGGCCCGGAACCGGCGGCAGAGCCGGAGCCAGCCGTGGAGCCGGAGCCCGCAGAAACGGCGGGCATCGCCGCCGGGACGCTGCCGGTGGGCACGACCGACCGGGGCGGCGGCTGGAGCCTGGTCAGCCTGATCCTGTCCGCGGCCGCCGTGATCGTCGCGCTGCTGACGCTGATCACCGGGATACGGGAGCGGAAGCGGCGGAAGATGAACCTCGCCACGGCGTTCACCCTCGTGTTTGGCGTCGTGACGCCTGTCTTCTGGCTGATGGTGGACAGCCTGAAGGATCCGATGGTCTGGGTGAACGAGTGGACGTTCGCGGTGTGCTACCTCTTCCTGATGGAGATCGCGCTGCTGGTGGTCCACGTGCTGACGCGCAAGGCGCAGGACAAGGACAAGGAAGAGGATGCCGAAGAGAAAGGAATGACAGAGCGGAGGCAATATGATATCCTATTTACATGATCGTAGATAGGGCGCAGATAGTGATTCAATCCGGAAAGGGCGGCGATGGCGCCGTCTCTTTTCGCAGAGAGCCCTTTGTCCCGAACGGCGGCCCGGACGGGGGCAATGGCGGCAAGGGCGGCGACGTCGTGTTCCTCGCGGACAAAAATCTGCACACGCTCATGGACCTGCGCTATATGAAGAAATACAAGGCGCAGCCGGGCGCGAACGGCATGGGGGCCAACAAATACGGGAAGGGCGGCGAGGACCTCGTGATCAAGGTGCCGGTCGGCTCCGTGCTCATCGACGAGGCGTCCGGCGCCTTCATGGCGGACCTCGCGGCGGACGGCGACCGATTCATCGCGGCGCTGGGCGGCAAGGGCGGCCTCGGCAACGCAAATTTCAAAAACAGCGTGCGGCAGGCGCCGAATTTCGCGGAAGCGGGCAGCGCCGGGCAGGAGCGCACGGTTGTTATCGAACTCAAGCTCATCGCGGACGTCGGGCTCGTCGGGCTCCCCAACGTCGGCAAGTCCACGCTGCTCGCGGCCTGCACGGGCGCGAAGCCGAAGATCGCAAACTACCATTTCACGACGACGTTCCCGAACCTCGGGGTCGTGGACCTGGGCTACATGACCTTCGTGCTGGCGGACATCCCCGGCCTCATCGAGGGGGCGGCGCAGGGGGTCGGGCTCGGGCACGACTTCCTGAAGCACGTGGAGCGCACGAAGGTGCTGATCCACGTGGTGGATGTGAGCGGCTCGGAGGGGCAGGACCCGCTCGACGCGTACCGCACGGTGGAGAAGGAGATGGGGGCGTACTCGCCGCTGCTCATGGACAAGCCGGTGGTCTGCGCGCTGAACAAGGTGGACCTGGCGCCGGACGGCGGCGCGGGCGCGGCGCTCGAGGCGTACCTAAAGGAGCGGGGCGTGAAGGCGTACCGCATCAGCGCGGCGACGCGGCAGGGGGTGGCCGATCTGATGAACGAGGCGTCTCGGATGCTCGCGGAGGCGGAGCGGGCGCAGCAGGAGGGGGCGGCCGGCGGGAGCCACAGCGACCAGCGGCAGTGGATGCGCGTCACGCGGATCGAGGACGACCCCGACTACCGCGACGTGCATATCGCAGAGGCCGATGACGGGGCGTTCGAGCTGTCCGGCAAGCAGCTCGAGAAGATCTTCAATTCGACCAATTTCAACGACCAGGGGTCTCTTGGTTATTTGAACAAATACCTTGTGACGAGCGGCGTCATACGGAAGCTGCAGGCGCGCGGGCTGGCCGATGGGGATACGATCCGCATCAAGGATTTCGAGCTCGAATGGTACGAGGACGCGTAGGGGGGTGCATGGATAGGCTCGCGCTGGTGGAATTTTTGAACGAGAACGGCGTGCCGGAGCATGTGAAGCGGCACTGCCTGGCGGTCGGGGACGCGGCCGTGAACATCGCGGCGGCGCTGACGGGCGCGGGCTTCCGCAAGGCGGACGGCGAGGCGATCGACATGGAGGTGGTGCGCATCGCGGGCTACCTGCACGACATCGCGCGCGCGCAGAAGGACCACGACGTGGCCGGGGGCGCGATCGTGCGGCCTTTGAACGAGCGGGCCGGGGACGTCGTCGCGCGCCATATGAAGCTCAATTTCCCGGATGCCATGGCGGCGCTCACCGAGGCGGAGATCGTCTCGCTCGGCGACCGCACGGTGTGCGAGGACCGCTATGTGGGGTACGAGGCGCGCATGGAGGAGCTCCTGGCGCGGTACGCCCAGGTGCAGGAGGTCGTCGACCGCGTGCACCGCAACATGGGGCGCGCCCTGGGCCTGATCGCGGAGATCGAGGCGTTTTGCGGGCGGGATTTCATGGACATCGCGATGGGCGGCGCGGTGGACGTGACGCCGCTTCTGCGGCGCGTGGAGCGACCGGGGCGGTACATCGGCGGCGAGGTCGGTTCCGTGAAGAAGCACTGGGGCGACGCGGCGGTGCATTTTTGCTTCGCGTTCCCGGACCTGTACGAGATCGGGATGTCCTACACGGGGCTGCAGATCCTCTACGGGCTGCTCAACCAGCAGGAGGGCGTGCTCTGCGAGCGCGCGTTTGCCCCGGCGGCGGATATGGAGAAAGCCCTGGCCGATGCGGGGGCGCCGCTGTTCTCCCTCGAGTCGGGCATGCCCGTGAAGCGCTTCGACATCGTCGGCTTCACGCTGCAGTACGAGCTGTCCTACACGAACGTGGTGCGCATGCTCGTGCAGGCCGGGATACCGCTGCGCGCGGAAGACCGCGGGGAGGGCGACCCCGTCGTGCTCTGCGGCGGGCCCTGCTGCGCGAACCCCTTGCCCATGGAGCCGTTTGCTGACCTGTTTTGCGTCGGCGACGGGGAGGATGCCGTCGTGGCGCTTTGCGAGGCTTACAGGGCCTCTGGGGGCGTCCGGGGCGCATTCCTGGACGCGGCACGGGGCATCGCAGGCGTCTACGTGCCCGGGAGGGCCGGGCGCGGCGGCGGGGCGACTGCCATGGCCACAGACGCAGGCGAGGCAACCACCACCGAAGGCGCCCCCGCAGACACCGCCCCCGCACCCGTGCAGCGGGCCAGGGTGGAAGACCTCGACGCGGCGTTCTTCCCGGTGCGCCCGGTGGTGCCGCACATCGAGACGGTGCACGAGCGCGCGGCGGTGGAGATCATGCGCGGCTGCTACCGCAGCTGCCGCTTCTGCCAGGCGGGCTACGCCTGCGCGGACGTGCGGCGCCGCTCCCCCGGAAAGATCAAGGAGCTGCTCTTGGCGCAGCTCGCGCACACGGGCTACGACGAGGCGTCGCTGCTCTCCCTTTCGACGGGCGACTACCCGGGCATCGAGGCCTTGGTCACGGATCTGATGGGCACGCTCGCGGAGATGGACGTCGCGCTCTCCCTGCCGTCCCTGCGGCTGGACTCGCTGAAGCCCGGGACGCTGGAGCGGATCGCGGCCTACAAAGCGACCGCGCTCACCTTCGCGCCGGAGGCGGGCACGCAGCGGCTGCGCGACGTCATCGGCAAGGGCCTCACGGAGGCGGACCTGTACGCCGCGCTGGACGCGGCGATGCCGCTGGGCTTCTCGAAGTTCAAATTTTACTTCATGATCGGCCTGCCGACGGAGACGCCCGCCGACCTACAGGGCATCGCGGACCTCGCGCAGGCCCTGTCTGCGCGGGCGCGCGCGATCGCGCAGGACAAAGGCTTGCCGCCCCGGTTCCACCTGAGCGTGAGCGTCTCCAATTTCGTCCCGAAGCCCGGGACCCCGTTCGAACGCGAAAAGGGCGACAGCGAGGAGGCCCTCATGGAGAAGATCTACTTCCTGAAGGACGCCATCCGGCGCGTGAAGGGCGTGTCGTTCAAATACCACGACACGCGCATGAGCCGCGTCGAGATGCTGCTTGCGAAGGGCGACCGGCGGACGGCGGACGCCATCGAAAAAGCCGCGCTGTCCGGCGCGGGCTTCGACAGCTGGCGCGAGCATTTTGACTACGAAAACTGGCTCAGGGCCTTTGCGGACGCGGGGCTCGCGGCGGAGGACCGGTATGCAGGGGAGGGCGCGGCGCTGCCCTGGGCCTTCATCGGGCAGGGGAAGGCGTACCGATGAAATACGTGCTCACCTTCGTGAAGACCGACCGCATGATCTACATCTCGCACCTCGACCTGATGCGGGCCTTCCTGCGCGCCCTGCGCACCGGCGGGCTCGCCCCGTCGTATTCGCAGGGCTTCAACCCGCACCCAAAGATGAGCTTCGCGCTGCCGCTGCCGCTCGGCGTGCATTCGGTGTGCGAGCTGCTCGAGTTCGAGACGGGGCACGGGGCGGCGGTGGGCGGCATCCCGGCGCTCGCCCTGCCGGAGGGCCTCCGCGTGACCGGGTTCCGCGAGAAGCCGCCCGGGTACGCAAAGCCGCTCGCCTCCTACGTGACGGCGGCGTCCTACGAGATCATGTGCCCGGGGATATCCGGCGCGCCGGGGCTCATGGAGGCTTTCTTTGCGGAAGAGCACGTGTGGGTGGCCAAGCGCGCCAAGCGCGGCAAGGGCGCCGCCAGCGCGGATGCGCCGGAAGCGCGCAAGGACATCCGCCCGCAGATGCTGGGCTGGGAGGAAAAACACAACAACATGCACGGCCGCATGCTCGTGCACGTGACGCTGGCGTCGGGCGCCGGCAACGTGCTGAACCCGCTGCGGTTCTTCGAGGCGTTTTGCCGGCACGCGGGGCTGGACAAGGACGCACTGTGCCCCGTTATCACGCGGACGGCGATCCTCGCCGGCAAGGAGGTATGCGATTTTGCTTGAACAAAAACAAAGCCTGTCGACCAACGCGCTCAAAGTCATCGCCGTCGTGTGCATGGCGATCGACCATATCCCGTACGCGTTCCCCAACGCCTCGGAGGCGTACTACACGTTCCCGATCTTCCTCTTCCACGCCATCGGCCGCATCACGGCGCCGATCTTCTTCTACCTCGTCGGCGTGGGCTACGGGCGGACGCGCAACGCGAACCGCTACGCGCTCCGGCTGCTGGTCTTCGCGGCCCTCTCGTACGTCCCCTACATCGCGTACTTCCATACGCCGACGGGCGCGACGCGGCTCCCGGAGCTGGTCAACGCGCAAAACTTCCTGGACCTCAACGTGATCTTCACGATGCTCATCGGCCTGCTGCTGCTGCGCGCCCTGAACGAAATCCGTATCCTCCCGCTGAAGATCGCCGCCTGCGCGGGCTGCCTCTTCGCGGGGATGTTCTGCGACTACGGCCTGTTCGGCATCGCGATGATCCTCTGCTTCGCCTACACGCAGGGCAACCGCAACGTCCTGGCCGCGGCCTTCAGCGCGATCATCCTGGCGAGCCTCTACTTCAACGTCCTGCGCGATTTCGCGGCGAACTTCCCGCTCTACGCGACGGGGTACGCGGAAATGCCGACCGCCTTCACGCCGATGAACGCCTATTTCATCGTGTTGGCGTGCCAGTTCCTGCCGCTGCCCCTCATCGTGCGGCACGCGGGCCCGCGCACAGAGCCCGAAAAACGCCCCGGGTTCCTCGGGAAATGGCTGTTCTACATCTTCTACCCGGCGCACATCATCCTGCTCCTGTGGCTGAAACTCTGGGTGATATAGCCATGAGCGCATCCATGTCCCCTTTTCCAATAACAATAACAGACGACGTGCAGGCGTTGATCGCCTTCTTCATCGAAAACGGGCTCGAATTTGACGAAGACGAAGCATATGGCGATGACGAGATCGTGCGCTGCTGGCGCGCGGACGCGGACGGCCGGCTCGTGGGCGCGTGCGTGCTCGCGAAGCGGGAAGGGCGCTTCATCTGCGACGGCATCGCGACGGACGCTTCCGTGCGCGGGGCGCGCCTCGGGGAAAGGCTGCTTGAGGCCCTCGTGGCGGAGGTCCGGGCGCGCGGCGGGGCGGAGGTCTTCCTCGTGGCGCGGGCGCCGGGCTTTTTCGCGAAATACGGTTTCAATGCCGTCGCGCGGGAGGATGCGCCGGGGTTCTTCGAGTGCTTCTCCTGCCCGCAGTACGGGGTCTCCTGCCACCCGGAGGTCATGGAATTGAGGCTCGGCCATGCGTAAGCGCCTTACCTCGGCCATGGTGATCTTCGGCGTGATCTGCGCGTTCACGGGGTTCTACACGAACATCACCGACACGATCCTGGCCAATTATTTCAAAGAGGTCTACGACGTGACGGCCCAGCAGCGCGGCTTCATCGAGTTCCCGAGGGAGCTGCCCGGCATCCTTTCGATGTTCGTCATCTCGGCGCTCTCCTTCCTGAAGGACATCCGCACGGCCATCATCGCGCAGGCCTTAGGGGCGCTCGGGCTCGTCGTGCTCGGGCTGTGGCACCCCTCCTTCGCGGTCATGCTCCTCTTCCTGTTCATCTTCTCGCTGGGGCAGCATATGTTCATGCCGCTCGGCGACAGCATCGGCCTGTCGCTGGCCAAGTCGGACAATTTCGGGCGCGTGCTCGGGCGGTTCAACAGCATCCGGATGGCGTTCGCGATGATCGCGGGGATCCTCAGCTTTTTCGGCTTCCGCAGCGGGTTCTTCTCGTTCGACACGCCGATCCTCATCTTCCTGATCTGCGCGCTGTGCTTCATCATGGCCGGCGCGCTGCTCGTCGCGCTGTACCGGAAGACCGGGGAGCTGGAAGCCAAGGCGCCCGTGGCGCGGCTGGTCTTCCGCAAGGAATACCTGCGCTACTACATCATCTGCGCGCTCTACGGCGGCCGCAAGCAGATCATGTTCGTCTTCAGCCCCTGGGTGCTCATTGACCTGCTCGGCTTCAAGGCCGACGTGATGTCCATCCTCGCCGTCATAGGCGCGTTCATCGGCATCTTCTTCATCCCCTTCGTCGGGCGGCTCATCGACCGCATCGGCACCCGCAAGGTGATGATGCTCGAGGCCGCCTGCTTCATCGGCATCTACGTCGTCTACGGCGCGCTCAGCAAGTGGGTGGACGAGAACGCCGTCGTCCTGACCGGGGCCGGGATGCTCCTCGTCTACGCGCTCTTCATCTGCGACAAGATGAGCGCGCAGTTCTACATGGTGCGGTCCATCTACATGAAGTCGATCGCGATCACGCCCGGGGACGTCACGCCCTCGCTCTCGACAGGCCTCGCGCTCGACCACATCCTCGCCATCGTCGGGTCCGCACTCTGCGGCATCGTATGGACGCGGTTTGGGCCGGAGTACGTGTTCGTGATCGCGGGGCTGCTGTCGCTCGCCAATATGATCGTTTCCGCAGGGATCAAAGAACAGCAGTAGAATTCAATAATTGGGACAAATACCATGTATTGACATATACCATATAATGGTATATACTGTGCAAGGAGTCGCTGAGGCGGGTACTTCTCGAAACAGAAAGGAGTGCCTATGATGTCCATACAGGTGACTACAACAATAGACGTTGTTTCCCTCGTTGTACTCGTGGTGCTACTTCTTCGTCACAAAAAGAAGTAACACCGCTTTGTGAAAGCGGCGTTGCTCATAACACTTGTAAAAGAGTTTCGAGAAGCGTTCGCCGGAACCAGGCGACTCCTCTTGTAAGATTATTGCTTGAAAATGGGAATTTGTCAATCAAATTTTTTTTCGGGGGGGGGATTTTCGATGAACATGAAACTGCTGGCCGTTGCTCTGTCCGTAGCCGTCGCGATCGGCGCCGGCGCCGTCCGGTATATGGCGGGCGCGCAGGGGGGGGACGTGATCGTGCGCGGGGAAGGGGAGCCCGCCCCGGCCGCTGATGCGGAAGCAGAAGCAGAAGCAGGGGCGTCTTCACAGGGCGCCCCGGACGCAATGGACGAACAGGCCGCGCCGGCCTTCGTCTTCGTGGACGTAGGCGGCGCGGTGAACAACCCCGGCGTGCTGGCCATGCCGGCCGGCTCCAGGATCGTCGACGCCATCACGGCCGCCGGAGGGCTTGCGGAGGACGCGGACGTCAGCGCGCTCAACCAAGCCGTCGTGCTTCGCGACAGCGACAAGGTATACGTGCCAACGGCGGCGGAGGCGCAGCAGGGCGGGGCGCTGCCACAGAGCGTGGGCACGGGCACCGCTGCCGCCGGCTCCGCCGCGAACGCCGCCAGCAGCGGCGCGGACGGATCCCAGGGGCTCGTCAACATCAACACGGCCGGCAGCGAGGCGCTCCAGCAGCTCAACGGCGTGGGGCCGGCGACCGCGCAAAAAATTATTGCATACAGGGAGACGTACGGCGCGTTCTCCAAGCCGGAAGACCTCATGGGCGTGAGCGGGATCGGGGAGAAGACCTTCGCGAAGCTCAAAGACCGCATTTGTGTATGAAAATCTCGATGAAAATCATCCATTTTGCTATTGAACTAATATAAAGTTTGATGTAAAATGACTTTAGCATGTTGAGTAAGGAGAAAATGGCGCGCATCAATGAACTCGCGCGCAAGAAAAAGGAAAGCGGGCTTTCTGACGACGAGCATGCGGAGCAGCACACGCTCCGGCAGGAGTACCTCGCGCGTTTCCGAGAATCCTTCCGGGCTCAGCTCGAGAACATAGAAGTGGTGGACGAAGATGACAAAAAGCATTTATCTTGACTATTCGGCGACGACGCCGGTCAAAAAAGAAGTCCTGGACGCGATGATCCCGTATTTCACGGAGCTGTACGGCAACCCGTCCAGCCTGTATACGATCGGCCAGGAGTCGAAGAACGCGATCGCGGCCGCGCGCGAGCAGGTGGCGGCGCTCATCGGCGCGCAGCCGGCCGAGGTCTACTTCACGAGCTCGGGCACGGAGGCGGACAACTGGGCCGTCATCGAGGGCGCGATGTGGAAGCGCAAGCAGGGGCGGCACGTCATCACGACGCAGATCGAGCACCACGCGCTGCTGCACTCCGGCGCATACCTGGAAAAGGAGGGCTTCGAGGTCACGTACCTGCCGGTGGACCCGGACGGGTTCGTGCGCGTAGCGGATCTCAAGGCCGCGCTCCGGCCGGAGACAACGGTCGTCTCCATCATGTTCGCAAACAACGAGATTGGCACGATCGAGCCGATCGCGGAGCTTGTGCAGGCCGTGCGCGAGGCGCAGGAGGGATTCGGCACGAAGATCCTGTTCCACACGGACGCCGTGCAGGCGCTCGGCAACGTCCACATCGACGTGAAGGCTCTCGGCGTGGACATGCTCAGCATATCGGGGCACAAGATCTACGGGCCGAAGGGCATCGGCGCGCTGTACATCCGCAAGGGCGTGAACCTGCCCGAGCACATGCATGGCGGCGGCCAGGAGGCGAAGCGGCGCGCGGGCACGGAAAACCTGACCGGCATCGTGGGCTTCGGCAAGGCGGCGGAGCTGTCGCGCGAAAATCTCGAAACGCATATCGAGCAGCTGACGAAGCTGCGCAATTATTTCATAGACCGGGTGCGCGAAAAGATCGCGGACATCCGCATCAACGGCAGCCTCGAGAGCCGGCTCCCGGGCAACGCGAACATCACGTTCAAGTACATCGAGGGCGAGGCGATCCTGCTGCTCCTCGACATGAAGGGCATCGCCGTGTCGACGGGGAGCGCGTGCAGCAGCGCCTCGCTCACGCCGTCGCACGTGCTGACGGCCATCGGCGTGCCGGTGGAGGAGATCCATGGGTCGATCCGGTTCACGGTCGGCGATTTCACAACGAAGGAGGACCTGGACTACGTGGTGGAGGCCCTGATCGAGGTCGTGGCGAAGCTGCGCAATATTTCAAGCGTTTCCGCGGAAAGCGGTTTTTAAGGAGAAGGAGAATATGGCACTGTACAACGACAAAGTGATTGACTTGCTCACAAACCCCCACAACGTCGGGGACATCGAGAGCCCGGACGGGGAGGGCACGTACGGCAGCCCCGTCTGCGGGGACATGATGAAGATCAGCATCAAGGTGGATGAAAACGACGTCATCACGGACGCGAAATTCCGCACGTTCGGGTGCGGCTCGGCCATCGCCTCGTCCTCGATCGCGACGGACATGATCATCGGCAAGACGGTCGACGAGGCGCTGAAGATCACGAACAAGGACGTGCTCGACGAGCTCGGCGGGCTTCCGGCGATCAAGATCCACTGCTCTGTACTCGCGGACCACGCGATCAAGAGTGCGATCTACGACTACGCGCAGAAGCACGGCAAGACCTATAGCGGCCTCGAGGGCTTCGACCCCAACGCGGACGACGAGGACACGAACCACGGCTGCGACATGGAGCTGCACCTCCCGAAGAGCCTGTCCGAGATCAAATGAGTATGATGGCCCTGACGGGGCACGCGTAGGCGCAGTAGCCGCAGGTCAGGCAGTTCGCCGGGTCTATGACGGCGATGTTCTCCGCGTCGAGGGTGATGGAGCGCGACGGGCAGTGGCGGGCGCATTTGCCGCAGCCCTCGCAGTCGCCGCGGTCGACGCGCAGCGTTTTCTGCGAGACGTCCGGGCGGTAGCCCTCGGGCAGCCGCCCCTCGAAATAGTCCACGGCGTCGTCCACGTCTTTTTCCGAGCCCATGCCGATCATGACGCTATCTATGCCCGGGAGCCCCGTCACGTAGTCGAGCGCCTCGACGTAGTCCCCCGACAGGTTGCCCCCGCCGAACACTTTCATCGCAAAGACGCCTTTGCCCGCGGCGGCCGCGGCCCGGATCGCCCCCGCCATGGCCTCCTTCGTGCCGGCGTTTTCGCCCTCGCGGATGCCGAGGCTCTTGAAGTTGATCAGCGGGAAGAGCACGTCGAGGCCCGGGAGGCCCGCGCAGAGGGCGGCCACGTCCGCATGGTGGGTCGAGAGGCCGATGGCCTTGACGCGGCCCTTGGCCTTCGCATCGATGAGCGCCTGCCAGGCGCCGGCGCGGTTTTCGAGGTCCGGGGCCTGGCGCACCTCGTGCAGCAGGAAGATGTCGATGGCGTCGCGGCCGAAGGCGGCGCGGCAGTCCTCTATGGCCTTGCCCATCTTCTCGTAGCTGTGCGCCAGCGACTTGCTGGCGATGACGGGCGCGTAGCCGCCCCCTTTGAGCGCGGCCTGGATATAGGGGTAGGTCTCGTAGTATTCGGCCGTGTCGAGGAAGTTGATGCCGCGCGACAGGGCGTAGCGGATGAGCGCCGCGCCCGCGTCCAGCGGCAAATCCAGCTGCGTGCGCCCGACGGTCAGCACCCCCATGCCGACAGGCGATACGAGAAGGCCAGTATTCCCCAGAGAACGTTTTTCCATATAGGGATTGTACCAGATTCTAATCAATGATATAAAACCTATATTCGGAGGAAGGAGGATGCTGTGCAGATTTCAAACAAGAACAACAAGGTTGGCGTGGCGGAACAGATCATGGCGCTTGAAGCGGCTTATGATATCAAATTGCCTGAAGACTACAAGCGGTTTTTGCTCAAGTACAATGGCGGTGATACCCCAGAAACATCGATATATCTGGGGAAAGGAAGAGGCTTGGGTGAAACGGATGTAAGGTATTTTTATAGCGTCGCGGAATCAGACAAGAGTTTTACATGGCTTGATGGTCTTGATCTCTTGGATGAGTATCTCGACGATAGTCTTCTACCTATAGCGAGCGATACTTTCGGAAATGAATTCGTGATTGGCGTCGCAGACGTGAATCGCGGGAAAGTGTACTTCTATGACCACGAGTTGCAAAAGACCACAACGGAACTTGCGAGCACATTCACCGATTTTGTCGGCATGTGCAAGACGGAGATCAAACGGGGTGTGAGGACGTTTGAGATGCGGGCGCAAAGCTATCGCGAGAAGCACGGGAAGGATGCCGACGAAGCATTGCAGGCAATATGGAGGAAGCAGGTGCCGGAAGCAATAGAATTGTATAGGGACATGACGGAAGTCGAGTTTTAGTCCGCCGCCAGGGCCTCCCGGATTGCGTCCGCGAAACCCTCGGGGTTGTCGAACATCGTGCCATGCCCCGCGTCCTCGACGTACAGCAGTTCCTTCGAGGGCGCTTCCAGCTGCTGCAGGTATGCCTCCACCAGCGAGTACGGCGTCACCCAGTCGTATTCCCCGGTGATGAAGGTCGTCGGCACCTCCACCGACAGGGGGATCGGATGCGCCGCCCGCTCCGCGAATCGCTCCTCGCGGTAGAGCGGCATGTAAGGGATTCTGGCGTCCATCGAATAGATGCCGCCGAACAGGTACCACCGGGCTTCAGACCAGGTGAGACGCGGCGAAAAGAGGAGCACCGCAGCCGTGGACTGCCCGCCCTCGTAGCTTGGAAGAAACTCATACATCCGGTTCTGGATATCGATCATGTCGAGCATCACCGCCCCCGACTCCTCGGCCAAGGCGTCTTCAGGCAGCGTGTCGAACGCATCGAGCAGTGCCTGCACCTGCTGCTCCATCTCGACCGCCGCGGTCTCGTCCCCGCCCGCGCGCGCGATCTCCGCAGCCTTCCCGAGCTGCGTCTCCAGCCCTGCATAGCCGTCGACCACCTGCCCGACGCCGATGTAGTGGCTGACCTTCTCCGGGTGCGCAGCTATGTACCGGATGCCGATCTCCGTCCCGAACGAATGCCCCATGATGATGACTTGCTCCTGACCGAGCGCCTCGCGCAGGTAATCGACGATCTCGTCGATGTCGCTGACCAGCCGCTCATACGTGACTTCGCCGCACGCCCCACCGTTACGGTAGAAGGTATTGCCGGCCCCGCGTTGGTCCCAATCGACGAACGTGTACTCCGACTCCAGCAGCGGCTGCCACGCGTGGAACATTGCCGCAGTCGTGCCAAGCGGCCCGCCGTGCAGGATTAAAATAACAGGATTGCCCCTGTCCTCGCCGCGTATCTGGATGTACTGCTCGATGCCGCCGATCTCGACATATTCCGACGTGTCGATCCCGTTCGGCGTGTCGATCCGCGTGGTCGCTGTATTGTACGTCCGCCCGACAAAGAACACTGCCGCGCAAGCTATGACCAGGATCAGCGCGATGATCCCGACCCGGCGCAAGATGCGCCGCCACAGCGGCCGCCGCTTCGCCTCAATGATGTCCATCTGCTCCATGCTCCCTTCCTCCTATCACGAAAACCCCGCCTCCATTGCAACAGAGGGGGGCGGTTCTTCACCTACCGGTGATTGTGAACCTTTCTCCATATTTGCATTATACTATTGCCGAACCGAAATATGTAAAGGAAATCAAGACACAGGCTGCTAAGCCTCTTTGCTATACTGTTGCTGCCGATTTTCAATCGAGTTCGCGGGTTACACGCTGATCCGCGAACTCGATACAAAATTGGCGGGAAAGATGTATAATGTGTGCATCTGGGAGAAAGGGGTGCTGTGCTATGGGACTGTTTGCGCCGGCTTGGGAAAACAAGAACGAGGAAAAGGCCCTTAGGGCCGTTGGGAAGATCACGGACCAGCAGCAGCTGGCGTCCATCGCAAAAACCGCGCCCAATTTCAACGTGCGCGCCGCCGCGGCCGGGAAAATCACCGACCAATTGCTGTTGGCCGACATTGTCACCAGCCTGAATCACGGAACCATTTTGGAGATGAACCCGAAGGATGATCGCGCCAGCTATGATGCCGTCAAGAAACATGTTATGGTCATCCATGCGGCGCTGGATGCGCTGACGGACAAGCGTTTGATTGAAGAGATCGCGCTGTCCAACCTTTCAAAGCCCGTGATTGAAAAGGCCCTGGAGAAAGTGACGGATGTTGCCGTGCTGGAAAAAGTGATCGTCAAACATCCCTATTTTGCCACGGTGGGCTACGTGGAGCAATTCCAGCATATAGAAACGCTGAAAACCATTGCAAGATACGCAGCGCTGACGCCTACGGCGCAAAACAGCCAAATCCTTGCGTCAACGCTCCCGAGGATTCAGGACGAGATGTGGGTGGCGGAGCTTTTCTGCCTATGCGGCGGCAGAGGCCTGGCAGACATTTTGTCCGGCTATATCAAGAGCGATGCAGCACTCGAGTATGTTGCGCAAAACGCCAAACCGAAAAGTAGGTACTAATCTATCAAATTCCGTTTCAACAATTTGCTGCACAGCACCGATAGGTAAAGGCCCAGGCAGAAATACACCAGCCCGTTGATGTTGTTGAAGACGTTCTTGGGGATATGCGGAAATACGTGCTTGCAGAAATTCAAAGCCAAAGAACCGAGCTCCGCGTATAGCAAACAGAACAGCAGCGGCAACCTGTGTTCCGAAACTTGCAACAGGAGCGATATGACAAGAAACGCGGCGATGACAAGTATCGCGTAATCCGTGCCGTTCTTGAAATTCCAAAAACAAGACGCAAACGCCGCCGGCATATACATAGCGAAAATGTTGTTTGTCTTCCCGACCAGCGATGTCAGGCATAGGACATAGGCTGCGCCAAGCAGCATGCTGAGCAAAACCACGGTCGTTTGACCCACCCCGAGATATTGCAAGAAAGTGAACAATCCAAGATACCCGGTCGATGCTTGCAGGGGGTTCGACAGGAATTCCGCAAACAGCGTGACGGGGGAAGTATTGGTGACGATCGCCGACAAAGCAACGCCCAAGACCACCAGGGCGGCCGCGGCAAAAAGCGGCTTCCACTTTCTCTTCATCAGCCAAACAAGGCAAAAGATCATGGAAATCTGGGGCTTCATCAAGGCAAGGCCCATCAGAACACCGGCCAGGACAGGCTTTTCATCGGTGTACAGTATTGCAATGATCGTGATCATCGCGATGGGTGCGGCGAAATTGCCGAGTTGCATCGAATAATAAAAGGCAGCATTGCCCAACACCGTGCCAAGGATGATGATCCACGCGCTACCCTGGATTGCCCAGCGTTTTTTCACCACAAGCATCAAAACGATGGCAAGCGCAATATGCAAGACCAGCATCCATATGACAGCCAAAGACACAGGCAGAAAGCCGGCGTAGAACAGGTTCCCCAAAATCAGCGACCACGGCATTTGCGTGAAAACGACATCTTCCCCGAACAATTTGTACGGGTCGGTACCATGAATCGCATAGGAATTGATGTGCCAATGCCCGCGCAGGTCGCCCGATGATATGCCGCCCAAAAATAGGAGGGATGAAAGCGAAGCCAAAACGCAAACGCACAACAAGCATATCAAAACCGGTTTGATATTTTTCAACATGGTCTACAGCCTCTCTTTCCGATATCTTGCATGTTTGGTCCTTGGCAGTATGACGAAGTCCAACCCTGCGCCCCTGGCGCACAGCCCGTCCTTTTCGTACCGGTCGCCGATCAGCAGGCAATCCCGCGCGTCAGCGCCGATGTCGTGGAGGATATTCTTCAGCCCTGCGGCATTTGGCTTCAAACAACCCACGATCCCGTCATCTGCGCAATAGCAGCGATCCGCGTCCACGCCAATAGCACAGGCTTTGCCGTCGGCGGGATAATCAGAATACACGACGATCATCGCGCCACCGCTTTTCAAACCGTTTACCAGGGAGATCAGTTTTTTGTCCCGGAACCGCCGGATGTATTTCAATGGGTATTCATAGAGCCAATACGCAAGCACTGCCCGGGTCTTTTCATCTGCATTCCTTTCCGATGGATGAAACTGCCCCTTTTCGCGCGATTTCCTGATTTCTCGCAGCAGAAACAACTCCCTGAGGCGCCAAAAATGCACCGCATAGTACGCAGCAAGCGAAAACGCCATGCAGAAACGAAAGGGTGGTTGAAAATACAGCGTTCCGTCCATATCCAGTATGATCACCTTGTAGTCTTCTCTCGGTTTGCGCACATTCACGCCCCGATCAACGACGTTTCCAATAGGGCATTCAATGCGGGGATGTCGACGAACATTGCGATTGCAATGGTGGCGACAAATGCCACCACGAATGCCGTAAGCCCCTTTTCACGGAACAGCTTCTCCGGCTTTTGCGCAGCCGAATCCTTCTTGTAGGCGATATGCAAATAATAGCAAAACAGGCCGCAGAGGACCGGTATAGAGATGAGCAGCTCCACGCGGTATTTCACCATGAACACACCCGTGAAAAACAAGGCGCACAGGGCGTAGAAGAAGGCTGACACCAGCAGGGACTTTTCCGAGTATTTGGCGAAGGACTTTCTGTAAAGCGCGGCAGTTTGCTTGTCGCCGATCATCCTGTATTCCGCGTACCTTTTTGTGGCCATCAGGAATGCGCCGCCCATCCAAAAGCCGAAAACGATCGTGGCGGGAGGGAAATAATCGCTCGTCACGATAAACCATCCGATCAAAAGGCGTATGGCGTTGTTGATGGACTCAGACAGCACATCCACATACGGGACTTCCTTCGATCGCAGGGGGCGGACATTGTAAACAATCCCCATCACGAATAACAACAACGCCGACCAAAACACCAGCCACGAGGCGAGAAACGCCGCGATCATCCCGGACAAACCGAACAGGGCGTACATTCCATACACATATTTCGCCTTGATGTCCACTGCGACGGCAGGGCGGAATTTTTTTGTCGGGTGGTATTGATCGAATTCGGCGTCAAGCCATTCATTGATGATGTAGTTGGCCGAAGCAATCAAGCAAGTCGCGACAAAGCCAAGCGCAAAACGGACCACTATGCCCCTGGCATCCAAGCTGTCCACCAGCACGATCGCAAAACCCATGCCGGGCAGTATGAACAATTGCTTGATCCAGTGGTCAAACCTTGCGAGATGCAAATAATCGCTTGCGCCGCAAGAATGCACACGTTGTGATTGTGAAATCTCCATCGGAAAATATTCTATCATAAAATAAACATAAATGTCATAAATCAGACATCATAAAAAATTTTTTTCGTTTTTTTGTTTCAAATCCAAAAAACGCGGTATATATGATTTGTGAATAGATGCAACTCTTATTCATAACAACTCTCCTATCAATAACGGCAAGAGACCCGCACTCGCGGGTCTTTTGTCATCCTGACGGATTTCCCGACATTCTTTACCGAATCTTAAACCTACATGAAGGTTTTTAGAGGTATAGTCATAAAGGACAATACTTATCAAATAACGGTAAAGGCGGTGAAAGATTTGAGCAATAGTAAATTGCTGCCATTGGAACGCAACCGGTATTACCCGGGGAAGCTGCTGACCAGCGCGGATTTTCTTGCGGAGCAGGACTACTTCGCAAACAAGCGGCGTTTTTTCAATGAGTTTGTCATAGGCTCCGGCATCGTTTGCGGCCTTGGCGTCATCAACCTGGACGACACGACCATCCTCGTCGAGTCCGGGACCGCGATCGACGAATCCGGGCGCGAGATCATCCTCGATCAGTCCATCGTGCAGAAACTGCCCGCCATCCCGGGGCACGACGCGCTCCAGACAAACGAGGCCACCCTCTGCATCCGGTACGCGGAAGAAAGCGTGCAGCCGGTCTACGCCGTCGGCTCGAAAGAGAGCGAGGACGGGTACGAGATGAACCGCATCCGGGAAGGGTGCAGCCTCTATTTGATAGATTCCAAGGACGTGGCAGCGCCCGCGGGGGCGGAAGCCGAGTTTCTGTCGGAGGCAAAGGTCTACGAAGACGAAAACTACCTGCTGACGATCCAGGCGCCGGCGCGCGCGCCGCGTTCCTCCGGGGTGCGCTTCCGCACGATCATCACAAAGAAGTCTGATGTAAGCTCAACGTTTGAGCTCGAAGCCCTCTTCGCGGCCCCGGCATTTTCCGGCGCCAACGACGCGCATGAATTCCAAGTCCGCTTCTCCGAAACGGACCTGCGCGCCGGTGAGCGGCGCTATTCCGACGCGTGGCTGACGGCGCGCGCGGACGAGGCGCCGGACACGATGATCCTCGCAAAGCCCGGGGACATCAAGATACGCATCGACGGCGAGGAAAAAGCGTTTGTGGAAAACGTGATGCTGAAGCTGGCGGTCGTCGCGGACGACGCGGCGGCGGTCGTCGAGCGCGAGCTGGCGCGCAGCAGCCTCGAGGCGCGGACGGCGTCCCCGCCGCAGGAGGGCATCCCGCTTGCGGAGATCACCGTCGTGCGCAGCGGGAGCAGCGCCATCATCGCGGCCGTCAAAGAGGACGGCGTGCGCCGGTATGTGCGCACCATCGCAAACGACGGGCAGCGGCGCGAATACGCAGACTGGTTCGAAGGCGGGGGCGGCGCCCCTCTGCCCGCCCCGAAATCCGGCGCCTCGGCGCGCACGGAGCCCGGCAGCATGAGCCCGCGCGAACCGGTCTACATGACGGGCGTGCTCGAAATCCCGCTCGGCGTGGAGGACAAAAAGAACAAGGTGTTCTACTCGAGCGAGATCGTGCACGGCCTCGGGCCGGGGGATGTGCACGTGGACGTCGGCATCGAATACCTCGCCGACGACGCGAAGCTCGGCAAGCAGGCCAAGAACACCATCTACGGCAACCCGATGCTCTTCTACGGGATCGACGGCGCGGAGGTGCCCGTCCCGCAGGCGGAGCTCGGCGTCCGCGTCATGGCAGAGCGCGGCTCGTTCATCGTCGCGGCCCGCCTCCTGAAGAACACAAACTACGTCGTCATCCTGCTCCGGTGGACGGCCACGAAACTGCCGTTCCGCGAAGAGAAGAACATCTCCGCGCAGCTGGCGGACAACGCGCGGATCTCCCCGGTGCACCCGACGATCGTCATCGCGCCGAACGAAAGCGCCTTCATCGACGTGCGGTTCAAGAACATGGAGCCGTGCGCGCTGGAGTACGAGCTGACGGAGAGCAACTCCGGGACGATCACGCCCGACGGCATCTACACGGCGTCCAACAAGGAGGGCGTGCACGAGATCTATATCTACAGCGCGGAGAACCAGTGGATTTCCACATACGCATACGTCGTCGTGAAGAAGGACGTGCAGGAGGGATAGTGCGTGGAGGTCGAGAAGATCTCGCTGCTGCTCAGGAGCGCAGCCAACAGCGTGTGGGCCTGCCGGGAGCCGGGGGAGAGCGTGGCGGCGTCCTATACGCTGCTCGCGGTCGAAGACAGGGAGACCGCGAAAACGGTCATCGCGCTCTTCGAGGAGGCCTTTGCGGAAAAGCACCGCAGCCCCTTCCTGAACAGCTTCGTGGAGGACGGGAAGATGTGCTACCTCTTCCCGTACCGGACGGAACGCAAGCTCTCGGAATTCATGAAAGGGCAGGTGCGGGCGCCCGCGATGCGCGAGGAGATCTGCGTGGGCCTGGTCCTCGCGTGCCTCGACTCCCCGTTCCCCGCGCCGCTCTTGTACCTGCAGCTGAAGCAGGGGCAGATCGGGCTCAGCCAGGACAACGGCGTCTACCTGACGCCGGCGATCGACCTGGCGGAACTCGACCCGCGCATCACGGAGGAGGACTGCGTCCGGCTCTGTGCGCAGATCCTGATCGGCATCCTGCGCACGAACGCGCGCAAGGAGCTCAAGAGCTTCGAGCTGATCCGGCGCAAGACGGACCATCTGGCCTACCAGCAGTTTTCGGAGGTCTACCACGACATCCGCATGACGATGACGCAAAAGAAGAAGCGGCTTGGGATCGAAGCCGTGAAGCGGTTCTTCGCGCAGTACCGGGACGTGCTGTTCCGCATCCTGCTCGTGTTTTGCATCGTCACCGCCGCGATTGCGGCCATCATGCTCATCAGCTACCTGGCGGTCGGGGATTTTGCCTTCTTCCGCCTTTTCACGCACAACCTCAACACCATCGGCACGGAGCGGCTTAACGTATGAAAAAGATCGTCTTCCTCATCCTGATATCGCTCATTGCGCTTGGGTTGGCCTCCAGCATCCTCTGGCCGGTGTTCACGCCGTCGTTTGCGGACGCCGAGCCGATGATCGCCGGAGGCGGGGACGGGGGCGGCGTCTACCTCATGCAGGAAAAGAACCGCAGCTCGTTCGTCTACCATATCCCCGAAACGGGGAAGATCGACGCGGCGCTGCGCGTGGACGGGGACGTGACGCAGATGGCGTTCTCCGCAGGGGCGCTCTATCTGCTGAAAGAGGACAAAGAGGCCGGGGCATGGACGCTTCTGGCCGCAGACGCGCAGCTCGCGGAGGCGCGCACCGTCGCGCAGGGCGGCTACGACGACATCACGGAAGTGCTCGGGTTCTCGGCGGCCAAGGGCGCCCTCTACCTTTCGGGGGTAAACGCGGAGCGCACGCGGGTCATCACCTTTGCCATGAAGGACGAGGATAGCGGCTTCTCCTTCTGGGCGGAATCCAGCCGACCGGAGAAGGACGCTGTGCGCGCCGCCTGCGACGGGCAGTCCGTCTACATCCAGACGGAGGCGGGCGATGTGCTGCGCTGCTTCGGCGCAGAGCAGACGAAGCTGAACGAAAGCCCGGCGGCAGCCCTGACGGTGGCGGAAGGCACCGTCGCCTACTACGAGGCGGCCGGGGGCACGCTCGGGATACTGCGCGGATCCGCGCTGCCGCAGACCCTGGCCGCGCCCGTGGGCGGCGCGGTGCGCGCCATCCTGCCGACGGCGGAGGGCGCCGCCGTGCTGACGGGGGACGAGGCGGGCGCGTCGCTCGAGTTTGCGGAGGGCACGGGGGAAGCCGCCTGGGCGGCCATCCTGAAACCGGCGGTCACGTGGGAGGCGCGCCTGCACCTGCTCGCCTGGCCGCATGAGGGCATCCTCGCAACGACGGTCATCCTCGCGGCGGCCTTCCTCATCGCGGTCTTCTTCGCGTCCCTGAGCTCGCGCCTGGCCGTGAAGACCAACGCGGTCTTCGCCGCGTTCGGCGTGTTCCTGCTCGCCGTGCTCTGCGTCGCCACCTGGCTCATCGCCCGCGCGGTGGTCATGCTCGAGGCGGAGTCGTTCGAGCTCGCGAGCGAAGAGGAGTCCTTCCTGCGCGGCGTGGAGGATCTGCAGGAGGGCGCGCTGGAAACCGCCTTCATGCTCGGCGGCATCGCGCTCGTCTTCTCCCTCGTCGTCGCCGCGCTCGTCATCCGCGGCTCCCTCAAGCCGCTGCGCTCCATGGCGGGCCAGATCGAGCGGTTCTCGGAGGGCAATTTCGACGTGGACGGCGTCGTGACCGTGAAGGGCGAGCTGGGCGCCATCCAGAGCGCGATCTCCGAAATGGGCGTGTCGCTTGCGATCCACAAATACGAGATGGAGCGCATGGCGACGTCTTTCTACCGCTTCGTCCCGCGCCGCATCGAGAAGGTGCTCGACCGGGCCGGCGTCATGGAGATCGAGATCGGCGACGTCACCTCCCTGTCGGAATGCGTGGCGTACGTGTCCGCCGAAAACCGTGACGCCGTGCGCACCCAGACGGACAACCGGGGCTATATGGACTTCGTGTCGGACTGCACCAAGCGCATCTTCACGGAGATGAAGGCGCACAACGGCGTGCTCCTCTCCAACGACCTCGACCTGTCGGCGCTGCCGATCCTGTTTTCGACCCACGTCGGCTCGGAGCGCGGCGACGGCGTCCGCTTCGGCAAGAGCCTCATCGACCGCACGACCGGCATCGGCCCGGAAAACAGCGGCCCCGAGCCGGATTTCTTCGTCATGCTGCACAAGGCGGACTTCCTCTACGGGATCGCCGGCGCGGAGGAGCGGGCCTTCCCGGTCATCGCCTCCGCCGAGCTCAACTTCCTGCGCGGCTACGGCAGCAAGCTGCGCGCGCTCGGCATCCGCATGGCGGCCACGGACAAATACCTGCGCGAGATCGCGCAGTCGCCCGGCAAGCTGGAGCCGCCCGCCAAGCGCTACGTGGGCTTCCTCGCCTCCGACGACAGCACGCAGAAGTACAAGGTCTACGAGATCCTCGACTGCCTGTCCGACAAGGAGCGCGAGCTGCGCCTCAGCTACGACGAGAAGCTGCAGGACGCCATCCGCATGTTCTACCGCGACGACTTCTACCTGGCGATGGTCGAGTTTTCCTCGATCCTCAAGGCCAACCCGCAAGACGCGCTCGCGCGCTGGTACGTCTTCGCCTGCGAGAAATACTTCGACGAGGGCGACGAGGCGCGCATCCGCTACAACCTGTTTGGGACCGAGGAGGATGCCTGACGCATGGAACGCCTTTTCGGGACATTATTCACTGCGATCCGCTCGGCGTTCAGCGCCATCTACGTCCGCGTCCGCATGCTCTTGTCGCCGACCTGGTGGCGCACCACGGCGGCCACGAAGCTGCGCAGCGCGTTTTCGCGGCTCCTCAACGTCAAGCCGCGCGACAAGAACGATTATTATGGGATCTTCCGCTGGCTGGTCAGCAAACGCCTGGCCTTCGCGGCCGTCGTCATCATCGGCGTCGCGAGCCTGTGCTACATCCTGCTCTTCTCGCCCGTCAGCCTCTTCGACAAGGCCGACGACGGGGCGCTGCCGGCCTACAAATACAATTCGCTGCCGATCAAGCTGTTCACCGGCCAGTGCCGCATCCAGGCGAAGGGCGGCTACGTCGCCTACGAGGGCGCCGTCGAGAAGGGCGTCGTCAAGGGCTCGGGCACGCTGTACGCGCGCGGCGGCGGCGTGGTCTACACCGGCGCGTTCGACAACAATATGTACAACGGCACGGGCGTGCTCTTCTACGAAGACGGCACGAAGCAGTACGAGGGCGATTTTTTGAATAACCAATTCCACGGGGAAGGGACGTTGTACGCGCCGTCGGGCTCGATGGCCTATGCCGGCGCCTTTGCAAACGGCCTGAAGGACGGGGAGGGCATCCTCTACAACGCTTCGGCGACGCCGGTCTACCAGGGCAGCTTCAGCTCGGACCGCATCCAATACCAGGAGTTCGTCGGCAAGACCGCCGAGGAGAGCGCGAAGATGTACACGGGGCGCAGCACGGTGTATTCGGACGCGCTCGGCGCGGTGGTGGTCGACATGGAGGAGATCGGGGCGCTGTACGCCGTTTCGGACGGCGCGCAGGCGCTCGACGGCGCGGGCACGATCTCGAGCGTCATCGTGCTGGCCGATTCGGTCCGCTTCGAGGGGGAGGAGCTGAAGACGATCGGGGAGCTGACGGCCTATTTCGGCGCGCCGGACTACGCGGGGTTCTCGTGGGCGCAGCTCGACGAGGCGGTCGCCGTGAACGCGCTCGGGCAGGGGAGCCCGTTCGGCGCCGTGGCGCTGGAGACGGAGAAGGTGTTCGACGACGCCTACACCGTCACGGACTTCGACCGCAACTACGAGTTTTACGTCTACGCCTGGAAGCAGGACGGCATCCTGTACACCTTCTACACGGAGGGGCAGGGCGCGCAGTCCTTCGCCATGTACGCGGTGTCGGCCGGCGAGTCGAAGGGGGGTGCGGCGGAATGAGAAGGAACCTCGCGCGCATCCTGACCGTGGCCGCCATGGCGGCGCTCCTCCTGCCGGCGCCGGGCGCGCCCGGGGCGATCCCCGCCTACGCGGCGAGCGCGGCCCCGTTCACGCTGGCGCAGGCGGAGAGCATGGCGCTCGCGACGAGCGCGGAGATCAAGAAGGACTACAGCCAGATCCTGCTCAAGCAGATGAACTACAAAGGCGCGGTCGCGGCCATCCGGGCGACGGCGCGCGACAAATCGACGCTCAGGTGGACGCCTCTGCTGTCGTTCAAGCTGCCGGAGCAGCTCAACCTGTCGGACGAGATGGACCTCAAGGTCAAGCCGCTCGCGCTGACGGCCGAGATCACGACGCTGCAGCACAAGATGCGCGACGAGCGCTTCGCGGTGCTGTCCAAGGTGCGGCTCGCCTATATGGACGTCTACGTGGCGCAGGAGAAGAGCGCCTTCACCGAGAGCGTGCTCGAGACGGCGCGGGAGGACCTGGCGCGCAACCAGAACCGGCTCGCGCTCGGCCAGGCGAAGCAGGAGGACGTGGACGCGCTCGGGAAGAGCGTGGACAAGCTGGCCGGCGACCTGGCCACGCAGCTGCGCAATTTCGAAAACGCGAAGGAAAAGCTCGGCGACATCGTGGGGCTCGACCTGACGACGGGCTACCGGTTCCCGAACCCGCTCAAGGACGCGGCGCTCACGCGGGATCTCCTGGAGGGCTTTGTAGCCTACACGCTGGCCAACGACCACAGCTACTACGAGGCGCAGGCGACGGAGTCGCTCGCGAAGCTCAACGTCGACCAGGCGGAGAAGTTCATGCGCAACCAGTACGGCTCGCGCATGAACCGCATCACGTCGTTCCTCAACCAGGCCCGGGCCGGCGGCGACGTCGACCAGGCGGCGTTCCAGATCGCCTTCGACGCGATGCTGAACGACGCGGACAGCCGCTGGCAGGGGAAGCGCCGGATCCTCTTCATCAAGATCCCGAAGGACTTCTTCAAGGGCGACATCGACGGCATCCGCTACGTGCAGGACGACCCGTACGCGCTCATCTCTTACACGATGGAGTACAACGGCGCCATCAAGGACCGCGTGGCGAAGGAGAAGGAGCTGCGCGGCCAGGTCGAGGACGGCTTCGAGTCGCTCGTGACGGCGCGAAACGCGTCGGACCAGCTGGCGAAAAACGTGGCCGACGCACGGGCGGACCTTGAGCGCCTGACGCTGCTGAACAAGACAGGCAAGGCGTCGTTCGACGAGGTCAAGACGCAGCAGGACGACTACCTGTCGCTGCAGATGGACGCGCTCGACGCGCTCGTCGCTTACAACCAGCTGCTCGTCGACTACGACCGGCTGACCTGCGGCGCGGTGAGCGCCTATTTCGAGGGCGCCGGCATTGAGACCGGCACGGGCGGCGGCGCGCTGTCCTACCCGACGGAGGACGGCCTGATCTGGTATTCGTTCTACGGCGACGTGGCGGACCTGAGCTTCGTGTTCTCCATCGATGTGCCGGAGGATTTCAAGCCCGCCGTGACGGAATACGAGCTGTGGTACGAGGGGGTGTCCATCACGAGCGGGCGCGTCGCGGCGGCAGAGCCTTTCCGCCACCTCATGCTCGACGCAGGCGACACGCACCTGCTGACCGTAAGGCTCTACGGCGCGGACGGCTATATCGCCGAATGCGAGATCGACACGACGGTGCCGCGCGGCCAGCTCCCCATCGAGCCCGAGAAGCCGGCGGAGGCGCCGTCCGAGCGCCAGATCGGGACCTACCGGGTCGCGACGGGGATGGTGGGCAACGTGAGCACGTCCACGCTTTCGCTCAGCTTCGACGGCGACGTGCCGGCGGCCTCCTACCTGCTCCGCTATGGCGGCGCCGTCATCGGCGGCGCATCGGAGGAGCCCATCCCGAAAGGGGAGAGCTTCACCTACCTGACGCTGCTCGTGGGCGACCTCGCGGACGTGGAGCTGACGGTGCTAAACGAGGCGGGCGAGACGCTGTACAAGGCGTATTTCAAGACGGAAGACGCGACGCTGTGGGCGCCGCTGGAACAGGGGCAGGCATGATACGCATCGTGACGGAAGACATGTATCCAACGAAGAAGCGCGCCGGGAAGCGCGTGCGCATCGCCGTGGGCTGCGCCTGCGCCGTGCTCGCCGTGGCTTTGGTCTTCTCGCCGGCCCTGCGCCTGAACGTCTTCGCCTTCTTCGACGAGACGGATGCCGTGCACGTCGACGCGGGCGCGATCGAGAACGGGACGCTCGCCATCGGCACGCACCTCATCCACCTGAGCGCGCTCACGACGGAGCTGTACGACAAGGCGCAGGCCACGGTCGCCGACAGCGGGCAGGAGCGCATCTACTACAAATCCGAGCTGGCCGGCGGCGCCTGGTGCGACATCACGGACGCGCAGTCGCTGGCCGTCATCGCGACGGGCTATCAGGACCCAAGTGGCCAAACGCCGCCGGCGACGGTCGACAACGCCGTGGTGTCCGCATTGTATTTCCAGTACCACACGAAATCGGACGGCATCACCTACGACCTGCGCGACGGGCAGGCCATCTGCCCCTTCGACGTCCCCGACCCCTACGACCTCGAGAACATGGAGGAGCTTTCGCCGCTGAAGATGCACTACGACAACCTGAAGGAAGGGCAGGCGGGCACGGACGCCGGCAAGCAGCAGATCAAGAAAATCGAGCAGTTTTGGCAGACGAACGTGCGCTCCGTCCTCACGGACGACGCCGACAACATCCTCGGCGCGCTGCAGCGCTACTACGTGGAGGTGGCGAAGCGCGAGAACGCCGAGCCGGAGCTGTCGGCGATCCAGGGCGTGATGGCGGCCGTGGACGCGTCCCGGCGCTACGAGGTGCTCGTGGCCGTCGACGAGGCGCTCGCCGCCTTCCTCGACGTGGCCTCTTCGGACGACAACGGCGCCTATACGGAGGTGACGGTCATCGACGGCGACGACACGGACATCGAGCACGCGACGGGCGCCCTCACGGACGCCAACCTGACCTCGGCGCTCGGGGAGAGCATCTCCAATGTGCAGACGTCGATGACGGACAAGGAGGGCCGGCGCCTGTCCGAGGGCGTGACCGTGCTCTCGGCGGTGCGCTACGAAGCGTCCTATGGCCTCATCGCGAACGCGCAGTCCGGCGACTACGCGGCGGCGGACGGCGATGTGGTGCGCCTCATCTGCCTCGCAAACATCGAGGCGGGCGAAGTGCAGCGGGCGGACGAGGAGATGAAGCTGCTCGAGGATTCGCTCATCCCGCGCGCCTCGAACCGGCTCACGGCGCTCCTGCAGGAGGGCGAGAACACGGCCTACAAGGACGCGGTGGCGTCGGGCCAGGCCGGCGCCGTGCTGGCGTCGATCGAAAAGGAGCGGCTCGCCGCCCTGAACGCGGCGCGCGGCGAGCTCGAGTCCTTCCTGACGGCGCTCGCGGACCGCAAGCCGGCGGAGGAGACCCAGCCGTACATAGACAACCGCATCACGATCACGGAGGGGTGGGGCGCGCTCGTGCCCGACGACGCCTTCAAGGGCGACGCGGGCCAATGCGTGGAGAACCACCTGGACTACCTCCGGGATCTGAAAAAAGGCATCGAAAACGCGCTGGGCGGCAACGACCTGGACCAGCTCGCCGTCGAGAAGGCGTCGCTGCAGACGGACTACAAGAGCGCGCTCGACGGCGGCGACCTGGCGGGCGCCAAGGCGACCCTTGAGCAGATCGAGGCCTTAGACGCCCGGATCGCCGAGGCCGCGGAGGGCACGGCGGACGGGGCGCCGGGCTCCGTGGACAGCCTGGCGGCAGATCTCTTGAAAGAGGCCTTGGACACCGTGAACAACGGCGGCAACGCGAGCGCGCTTGGCGACACGATCGACGCGCTCAGCGGCATCGCGGAGACGAACCCCCTGGCGGGGCAGCCGGCGCTGCAGAAACTGCTGAGCGCCATGCAGGACAAGGACGCCAAGAACGGGACGAGCACGTACAAGGACCAGATCGAGAAGGCCATCTCGCACATCGCGGACAACCAGGCGGCCTACGACCTGGCCAAGTCCGGGGCCAAGGACCAGGCCGCGCTCGCCAAGATCGCGGAAGACTTCCTTGCCTCCGGCGCGGACGCGCTATCCGGCCTGTCCGCAAGCGAGAAGGCGGCCGCCGAGCTGAACGCGCTGGCCGACCTTGCCGCCGCGACCGGCAGCGACGCCGCGAAGCAGCAGCTCGCCGCGAAGGCGCAGGGCCAGATGAACGGCGGCAACCCGCTCGTCTTCAAGGCGCTGTACGCCACCGGCGAGGAATACCTGCCCGTCACGGCGATCAGCTACGCGGGCGGCATGCGCTACGTCTACAACCGCAATCTCTCCCAGGCAACGCTGGCGAGGGGCGCGGATTATTATATCTTTACCAGCTATTCGGACGAGGTCCGGCGCGCCAAGGACGCGGGCAAGGTCGACACGATGGAGTACCAGGCGGGCTTCCAGGGCTGCATCCACGTGCCCGAATCGTACACGGAGGCGCAGTTTGGCTTCCACGCCGTCTACCTCGGCGGGACGGACCTGGGCGTACTCATCAGCGAGAAGACGCAGGCGGCCTCGGACGCGCTGCTGGAAGCGCTGATGGCATGAGGAGGGCGGCATGGCGGACTATTCCATCATCTCGGATATGAGCAGCTACATCGTACGGCTTCTGCGCGAGCGCATGGTGCCCGAGCCGATCCCCTCGCCGAACAACATCGAGGTCAGCTCGCCGACGGACCAGGAGGTGGACTACCTGCTCGGGCTGCACCTCTACGACATCGCCGAGGAGATGGATTTCGCGGGCTCTGCCGGCATGTACCCCGTGACGCAGACGAAGCTGCAGAAAAAGCCGAAGCCCTACGGGCTCTACTACATGCTCTTCATCAACTCCTCCTCGCAGATGGGGCTGAAGGCGCAGGACATCCAGAAGATCATCGGGCGCGCGGCGCAGATCGTCAACGACGGCAGCGTCGTGCAGCCCCGGATGCTCCAGCCCTGGCTCGAAACAGACGAGGCGCCCATCCTGATCCAGGGGGCGAAGATGTCCTTCGACGAGAAGGTGCGCGTCTGGTCGGCCATCAACAAGCCGTACCAGATCAGCATGTTCTATAAAGTATCGCCGGTCATGCTCTCCAGCGAGATCGTGATCGACCCGCCGCGCGTGCGCGAGGCCGAGTTTTTCCTCGACCTGGAGCGCCGCCGCGAGGAAGCGCAGGCGCCCGCCGCGAAGATCGTCCATTCGGAGGAGGACTTCACGGAAGGCGAACGGCAGGCAATCCTGGAAATGAAAGGGGGGTAGGAGGTGGCTTGGATACAATAACAATATTTTGTAAATCACAACGAACGTTAACGAATAGCACATTGGAAAGGTGGTACTAAAATGGCAGAATACTTATCTCCGGGCATCTACGTCGAGGAATACGACTCCTCGCCGCGCGCCATCGAAGGGGTCGGCACGAGCACGGCAGGCTTCGTCGGGCTCGCGGAAAAGGGCCCCACGTCCGGCGCGCCCGCGCTCATCACGAGCTTCGCGGACTATACGCGCCTGTTCGGCGGCTATCTCTCCGCGCACACGCATGGCGACTTCCGTTTCCTGCCGTACGCCGTGGAGCAGTTTTTCGTGAACGGGGGCACGCGCTGCTACGTGAGCCGCGTCATCCCGCCGGACGCGAAGGCGGCCTCCGGCAGCGAGGGCCCGCTCTCGCTCACGGCGGCCAACGAGGGCAAATGGGGCAATCGGCTGACGGCGTCCTTCGTCGGGACGGCGCGCTACAAGATGCAGCTGCTCTCGGAGGCCGACGGCGAAAACGCCTACACGGCCAAGTCCGCGGCGGCGTTCAAGGCCGGCGACATCGTCACATTCGAGGGCGAGGCGAACCGCGTCGTGAGCGTGCAGGACGGCGTCGTCACGTTTGAGAAGGCCTTTTCGAAAGACCCGGTCGACGCGGCGCTCGTGCCGAAGAAATTTGTCCACTCGGCGGAGCTCGACATCATCCTGCGCGCCGAGGGCGCCGCGGAGGTGTACAACGACGTCAACCTCAACGAGTCCTCGCCGAATTTCATCGAGCGCAAGCTGAGCGCGAGCGAGCTCGTGAAGGCCGCGTTCAAGTCCTCAGGCGACGTCGAGGCGCCGATCGCGGCCATCTTCGGCGCGGACGCCGAGAAGGGGACGATCTCGCTTTCGGGCGGCTCGGACGGCTCCATCGAGGCGGTCGACGCGGGCGTCTTCATGGGCGTCGACGGCGGTCCCGGCGCGCGCACGGGCATCGAGGCGTTCAAGGAGAACAACATCGTGAGCATCCTCGCGGTGCCGGGCGTCACGATCCCCGAGGTCGTGGTCTCCCTCGTGGCGCACTGCGAGAACGAGAAGAGCCGCTTCGCGATCATCGACGTGCCGATCGCGAAGGTGAAGCCCGCCGACGTCGCGGAGTACCGCGAGATCATAGACTCGTCCTACGCGGCGATCTACCACCCGTGGGTGCAGGTCTTCGACCGGCTCGCGAACAAGCCCGTCTTCGTCCCCCCCTCCGGGAGCGTCGCGGGCGTCTACTCGCGCACGGACATCGTCCGCGGCGTCCACAAGGCGCCGGCCAACGAGACGGTCACGTGCACGGGGCTGTCGACAAACTACACGACGAAGGAGCAGGACCTGCTCAACCCCGTCGGCGTCAACCTGATCCGCGCGCTGCCCGGCCAGGGCATCCGCGTCTGGGGCGCGCGCACCGCGAGCTCGGACAGCAATTTCAAATACGTCAACGTCCGTCGTCTGTTCATCTACGTGGAGGAATCCATCCGCTATTCCACGAACTGGGTCGTGTTCGAGCCGAACAACCCGGACCTGTGGGGCCGCGTGCAGATGACGATCACGGGCTTCCTCGATTCGCTGTTCCGCCAGGGCATGCTCGCCGGCGACAGCCCGGGGCAGGCGTATTTCGTGGAGATCGGGCCGCAGACGATGACGCGCGACGACATCCTGAACGGGCGCCTGATCTGCAACATCGGCATCGCGCCGTCCCGGCCGGCCGAGTTCGTCATCTTCCGCGTCACGCAGTTCACGGCGGAAGCCGGCGGCGGCGGCGGCGAGGAATGACGGCCTTCAAGGGAATTTTGAGCTGAACAAGAAAGGAGTTTATTATGGCTGATTTTGGAGCGACAGCGGCAGCATACAAGTCCGACGGGAAGAACCTGCCCTATCCGTACACAAAAATGAATTTTCAGGTCATGCTCGGCACGGAGAACGCCGACGTGGCATCGTTTTCGGAGATCTCGGGCATCGACGCGACGGTCGACGTGGTCGAGTTCCGGCAGGGCAACGCCTCGAGCCTCGCGCCCGTGAAGATCCCGGGCCTCGTGAAGCACGGCAACATCACGATGAAGTTTGGCTTGACCGACTCGGCCGCGTTCCGCATCTGGATCGCGAACTGCATCAGCGACACGCGCCAGGTCATCCCGCGCGCGGACCTCGTGATCGAGCTCATCGACATCATCGCCGGCTCGCCCGCGCAGATCGTGGACACGATCAAGAACGCGAACATGACGTGGCAGCTGAAGAACGCGTGGGTGTGCAAATACACGGGCACCGACCTGAACGCCCTGCAGAGCGAGATCGCGATCGAGTCCATCGAGGTCGCCTACGAGGAGATGATCCTCATCCCGTTCGCGCCCGCGGCGTCCGCGACGTGACCTGGGCGGTGACGGGAAATGCAGACCGTATTTGAATTTGAGCTGCCCCGGGGGCTTGTGGACACGAACGGCGACGTGCACCGCCGTGGCAAGATGCGGCTTGCTACGGCGGGGGACGAGATCGGCGCGATGCGCGACCCGCGCGTCGCGCAGAACCCGTCCTACCTGTCGATCGTCGTGCTCGCGAGCGTCATCACGGAGATCGAGGGCGTCGCCGCCGTCGTGCCGAACGTGGTCGAGAGCCTTTTCACGGCCGACCTCGCGTTCCTGCAGGACATGTACCAAAGGGTCAACGGCATCGACCCGCCGAAGATCCCCGTGACCTGCCCCCAGTGCGGGCACAGCTTCGAGGCGCCCGTAAATTTTACGGGGGAGGGATAGCCCTGTACCCGGTGGACGAGCTGTACAAAGAGATGTCGTTCATCTCGTACTACTTCCACTGGGGACGGGACGAAGTGATGGCGCTTGACCACGCCGCCCGCCGTAGGTGGTGCGAGGAAATCTCGGCCATCAACACGGAACTCACTCCCTCCGACGCACAGGGCGGAAAGCAAAAGAGTATCACGGAGATCAGGTTTTAAATGGCGATAGGTAAAGATCAGACATTCGACACCGGCGGGCTCAACATGATGAGCTTCCAAAACTACGGGCTCTTCCCGCTCGTCGGCTTCAATTTCATGCTGCGCGTCGAGGCGATGTTCGACCTCCCGTGCCGCAGCGTGAAGGCGTTCACGCGCGAAAACGAGTACGAGCTGATCCAGGAGGGCGGCCTCAACGACTACGTCCACATGCGCCGCAAGCCGATCAGCAAGCCGTTCACGTTCGAGATCGAGCGCTACACGGGCGTCGACTTCTTCGACCCGCTGCCGAACGGCGCGGAGCCGATCCTGCCGATCATCCTCTTCGTGTGGCGCGACCCGGACAACGAGCAGTTTTGCCGCATGTACACCTTCACGGGCTGCGTCGTCATGAAGAAGGTCTACGGCGAGCTGAACGCGGAGAAATCCGGGCTTCTGACCGAGACCACGACGATCGGGTACCGGGAAATGGCCTGTTTGGAGATGCCGTACGTATGATGTTCCAAAGCCTTGCTTCGATAGGAATAACATGCACGCGCGCCATCCTGCAGGCGTCCGACGGCGCCCCCGCAGGGCCGGGCCTCTTCTGCGAACGCATCACCGGGGCGTATGACCTGTTCGGCGCGCATTTCGCGCCCCAGGACCTCGTGCTGCTGTTCGCGGGCGCGCCGGAGCCGCCGGCGCTCGAAGCGGGGCGGACTTCCGTGGAGAACGCGTTCCACACGACCGTGTCGCACCAGTCCCTGGTCGAGATCGTGAACAACGTCGTCAGCCGCGTCATGCTCGTCGGGAGCCCCTCGTTCACCTACCGCGACGCGGTGTACGTGACGCAGGTGCTGCGCAAGCTCGGGGTCCCGGACGCGCAGACGTTCCTGCGCGAGGCGAAGCGTGTGCTCTCCGAGAGCGCCCGGCTGGAACGGCTCGACACGCTGTACGTGCACGGCGCCAAGACGCTGCGCGAATGGGGGCAAAGGCCCGGCGCGGGCGCCACGGCGCGGGAAGCCCGTGCGGGCGGCGCTGCGCCCCCGGAAACAGCCCGTGCCGCAGGGCAGGGCGCAGCGGCGACGCCCGAAGCGCCCGCCGCAGGGCTCCTGCAGGGCATCCTGTCGCGGCTCCATACGCGGGAGGTCGCGGCGGCCATGGCCGCCGCCGCAAGGGGTGCCGCCATGCCCACGGCAGCCGCCGCGTACTGGCTCCCGGCCGCAGCTCTGGAGAAGACGCTGCGCGGGGAGCGGATCGACCGCCTGCGCGCCGCCGCGCTCGGGACGCCGCCGCCCTTGCGGGTGCACCCGCAGGGTACCGCCTATGAAATGCCCGGCGCCCTGCCACCGCCGAAAACCGGCGAGGAGGCGGTCGGGCGCATCGTCTGCGGCGCGCTGCTGCGCACGGCGGACGCCGCAAAGGCGGCGCTCTCCCGGGCAGCCGCAGGCGCCATGCAGCTGAGCGCGGCTTCCGTCGCCCGGGCGGCGGGCGCGGTGTTCGGCCAGGCGATCGAGCGCCGCCGGGAGGCGCTGGCCGCGGCGTCCCTGCCGCAGGACCCCTCCGCGCCGGTGCTTTCCTATGGCGCGGCCGGCCTGGAGCGCGCCGGTTTCGAAGCCGCCGAGATCCGCCTGCTGGAGCAAATCAGCCTACAGAGGGAGGCGGCGCCCGGGCAGGGCGCCGATGCCCCCGGGGCCACGGAAATCCTGCACGAGGCGGAACTGCTGCGCGGCGCCCTGGCCGAAACGCGGGCGCACGAGGAAGCGCGCGCGCAGGGCCTGCGCGTCCAGGCCGGCCCCACCCCAGCCGCGAATGGCTCGCCCGCCGGGATCCCCGGCGAAGCGCCGGGCGAGCGCCTTCGCGGCTTGGATGCGGCCGGGCTGGACGCATTGGACGGGCTGCTGCGCCCGGGCGGCGGGGCGGAGGCGGCCGAAGCGCCGGAGGCGGGCATGGCCAGTCTGCCACCCGCGCCCCCCTTCGTCCACCCGGAGCCGGGCGCGCCTACGGCGGAGGACGGCGGCGCGGGCGCACCGGATGCGGACGCGCAGCTTTTGGCGGCTCTCCAGGAGGTCGACCGGAAAAACCAGGAGGCGGCGGCGCGCTACGAGGCGGCGCTGCAAGCCGAAAAAGCGCCTTCCGGCGGGGCGGCCCCGCAGGAAAGCGGCCTGATGCGCACGGCGCGGGAGGCCGCGGCCTTCCTCGAGGACCCGGACGCGGCGCTGCGCCTCATCGAAAACGCGCAGGCGGACGCGCGCCCAGGGGGCGCCTTGCCGCCGAAGGCGGAGATGCTGCTCCGGCAGGCGCCGCCGGAGATCCGCGCGTTCTACGAGCAGATCCTCGCCCCTGCCGGGGCGCCGGGCGCCGGGGCGGCCACGCCCCTGAAACCGGCGGGGCTGCCCGAGCTCAACGCGGACGCGGCGCAGGCGATGCGCGCGGCGGCGCGGACGGAGCACCTGCGGCTTGCGCGCGAGACGCAGACGCTGCGCGAGACGGAGCGCATCATAGAGCGCGAGGCCGCGCAGGCGGCGGGCCAGGCGGAGGCACGGCGCAGGCCGGGCGGCGCGGCGGCGGAGCCGGGCGCGGCGCGGCGCGTGCACCGGCCGCAGCAGCCGGCGGGCGTCCCCGAGGGGATGCTGCTGCGCATGGCGCAGGAGGCGGCGCAGGCCGGGCGCGCCTGGCCGGAGGCCCCGGAGCCGCAGGAAATCATCGTGCGCGAAAAGACGATCGAGCACGAGATCGAGCGCCAGGTCAAAGAGGCGCAGCGGACGGCCGCGGACGAGATCGAGCGCGTCGTCGGCAAGGCGCTGCAGAGCCAGATGGATTCGCTGGCCGGGCGCGTGTATACGCAGGTAGAGCGCAGGCTCAGCTTTGAACGGGCGAGGAGGGGGAAGTAAATGGCATTATACAACGCACCGGGCATGCTGCAGAACGCGGCGGGGGTCATCGAAAACGCGATCGTCGTCGCGTTGCGCCTGCCTCCCGGCAGCTCCGGCGGGAGCAGCGCCGCCCAGGCCTTCGACACGTCGGCGCGCGACCCTTCCTATGCCGCAAAATCCATGCTGTCCACCGCACGGGTGCGCAACAGGAAGCCGCTCGCCGACCTGAACATCGAGGAGGCGTTTTTCCGCGTACAGTTCAACCCGCGCCAGCTCATGATCAACGCGTACCGCCCCGTGAAATTTGGTTCCGGGTCCAACCCCGCGCCCACGGAGCAGGGTGCGCAGCCCGCCGCGCCGGGCACCGGCCAGACGCCCCCGCCGGCGCCGCCGGTGAGCACGGCGACGGACGCGCCGTTCGTGACGACGCCAAGCCCGCCGCACTACACGCTCGACGTGCCGCTCATCTTCGACCAGGTCAACAACGCGGACGCGTTCGGCTGGGACAAATTCACGACGATGACCCAGGCCGGCTCGCTCGCGAAGACAGCGGTTTCGACGGTCAAGACCGGATCCGGCCTGTCCGGCGACTTCTACACGGTCCAGCCCGTCGTCGAAGCCTTCATCGGCGGCCTGCACACGCCGCAACACCGGCTGTTCCGCTTCGTATGGGGCGAGTTCCAGTTTACGGGCTACCTGAAATTCCTCGTCGCGGAGTACACGATGTTCTCGCCGATCGGCTTGCCGATCCGCGCCGTCGTGCAGCTGCGCCTGACGAACGACAATATGGATTTGGACGAGCAGTACTGGACCGACTGCTGGGAGCTGTTCACCGGCTCGCTTTCGCGCAGCCCGGGCGCGCTCGGCGCGCTCAAGGCAAATTCGGGCAATCTGCTGAACATCAGCTGGTAAGGGAGGATAGGGAATCGTTATGGCACTGAAAAATGTGGCACAGAAGCTTGCAAACAGCGTCACCGGCAAGATCGAGAAGGCGGTGCTCGAATTCGAGGGGTATTCGTTCCCGGTGCAGTTCAACCCGAAGAGCATCCGCTTCGAGGCGAACGCGACGATGACGCGCGTCGGCAATATGATGGCCTTCCTCGTGGCCGAGACGATGCCGAACATGGCCGACCGCGCCGCGTCCGTCGTGATGAACGTGGAGCTGATCTTCGACGACGTGCAGAACGCGGACGCCTTCCAGACGGACACGCTGCGCCTGTCGCCGACGGACGTGGCGACGAAGGCCGGCGCGGCCGCGCACCTGACGGGCTACGGGAAGTACTCGGTGCTGACGCAGACGCAGGGGCTGCTGTCGCTGCTCCAGCAGACGATCCCCATCACCTTCGTCTACGGCGGGCTTTCCTTCAAGGGCTACCCCACGGAGATGCAGGCGGTCTACACGATGTTCTCGCCGGCGGGCTACCCCATCCGCAGCCGCTTGTCGATGCGCGTCACGCAGGCTATCGAGCAAAACAGCGACGTCGGCTACTGGCAGGCGGCCTATGACGCGCTGTTCAGCAACAAAAGCGAGGCGCAGGATGCGCGCGCCCGCTACGGGAAGTCGACCTCCAACCTGGAGATGGCGGCGCGGAATACGCTGGGGCTGAACGGGTTCTGATATGGCGATGCTCCCGGGCGGAATTGCAAAAGGGCAGACGTACAAGGCGCTGTACGACAAATACGGCGGCTGCGACTACCCCATGGCGCGGGTCGAGCTCGCGGGCAAGGCCTTCGAGAAGAACGCGAAGCAGGAGGCCTTCATCCACGACATCTATATCGACCTGTCGTGCGGCTTCGAGGCCTCGATGGCCCGGTTCCGCATCTACGACGTCTACGACATCCCGACGGGCAAATACAAATACGACCAGGTGAAGGACCGCGTGCTGCTCGGCGCGTCGCTGAAGATCTGGATCGGCTATTCCTACCGGTTCGAGCATGTTTTCACGGGCTTCGTCGCCTCGGTCGACTTCGGCTTCGAGGAGGACGGCATCGCCTATATCGAGGTCACGGGCATGGACGCGAAGGGCGTCATGATGGCCTCGTCCTACGCGGCGCAGCTCACGGCGAAAAGCTACGGCGAGGCGGTGCGCGAGGTGCTGCGGCGCACGGCGTACGAGAAGATGAAGACCTCGGAGATCATCTCGCAGATCGCCGTGTCCGACACGCCCGACAAGCAGCAGGGCGGCGGCAAAAAGGCGAGCGCGGAGACGATCGAGATGGTCAGCGAGAGCGACTACGAGTTCATCATGAAGGCCGCGAAGAAGTTCAACTACGAGTTTTTCGTCGACCGCGGCAAGGTCATCTTCCGCAAGGCGAGGAGCGAGACACAGACGCTGCTCTCCATCGGGGTGGGGCAGGGCGTGCTCGACTGGCGGCTCGGCTACAGCCTGACGGGCATGGTCGAGCAGATCGAGGTGCGGTCGCTCGACCCGGGCCAGGGCAAGGTCGTGCGCGCGAAGGGCTCCTACAAAGGGAACCTGTCGACGGGCGGCAAGGCGAAGGCGCTCATCAAGGGCAGCCGCCGCGTCTACATCGACCCGACGGTGTTTTCGCAGGAGCAGGCCAACGCCAGGCTCGACTCGCTGATGACGCAGATGAGCTATCGGCTCGGGACGCTGGAATGCTCGTGCGTCGGGCTGCCGGAATACGTGCCAGGGCGGTTTTGCGAGGTTGCGGTGGGCGGGCCTTGTGACAACAGCTTCTACATCACGAATGTGCGGCATGAGTTTACGATGAACGGCGTGTATAAGACGTTTTTGACCGGGCAGGCGGATACGGTTAGGAAATAATAATTGAGAATTGAGAATTGAGGATTGAGAATTGAGAATTGATTTCGTTGGATTGGTGATTTTTGTTGATGTGGAAGATTTGATTGGTGATTTTTGTTGATGTGGAAGATGGTTGATTGGTGATTTTTGTTGGAGTGGAAGATTTGATTTATGGCGCTTTATGACATTATTGATGAGATTGCTGAGAGGCAGGTGACGAAGAGTGATACGGGGGACCCTCGGGTGCCTGGGGCTCTGGTGGGCGTGGTTGCCAAGAACTATGACAAGGATATGCCGGGGCGGGTCTGTGTCACGATCCCGGTGCGCGAGAACGAGGCGAATGAGCTGCAGTGGGTGCGGCTCGCGCACCCTTCGGGCGGGGATTCGTGGGGGCATTATTTCCTCCCGGAGGTCGGCGACCAGGTGCTTTTGGTCTTCGAGGGCGGCAACATCGAGAAGCCTTACATCGTCGGCTGCGTCGCGAAGGACAAGGACAAGTTTCTGTCCGGCTCCGTCGACAAGGACAATGTGAAGAAGCGCATCGTGACGAAGCACGGCAGCCAGCTGCTGTTCGAGGACGCGAAGGAGGGCGACGGCGACAAGGACCGGCTCACGCTTGCGACCGCGAAGGGCCAGCACACGCTGCTCATGGACAACGACAAGGGGCTCATCGAGCTGCGCGACCAGAAGGGCGAGAACGCCGTGGTGATCAAGAGCAAGAACGGGCAGATGTCCGTGAAGGCGAAGAGCCGGCTCGAGATCCTCGTCGGCGACGGCATCAAGATCACGATGAACGGCGAGACGGGCGCGATCAACATCGACTGCAAGCAGCTCAACGTGAAGGCCGGGCAGAAGGTCGCCGTGAAGACGGACGGGATGCTGAAGGAGGAGGCCGGGCAGATCAGCGCGAAGGCTTCGTCGATTTACAAGTTGGAAAGCGGGGGGATGGTGTCTATTGCTGGGGCGCCGATCAAGGTTGGATGACTAAATTGAGAATTGAGAATTGAGAATTGAGAATTGAGAATTATGGTTGGATTGGTGATTTTTGTTGTTGTGGAAGAGGGGTTTGATTGATGAATTTTGTTGATGATGATGCTTTTTTGGGGAGCGGGATGAAGTTTCCGGTGCAGGCCAACAAGGCTACTGGGCGGTTTGCGGTCTCTACTGGGGCGCAGAATGTGAAGGAGTCGATTTTCCTGATCCTGATGACGCAGGCTGGGGAGCGGTGGCTCGAGCCTTTGTTTGGCGCGAGCCTGCAGGGCTATGCCTTCATGGACGTCAACCTGACGAATTTGACGCTGCTGCGCGGGGAGCTCGCGCGCGCCATCCGGGCGCAGGAGCCGCGCATCGACAGCGTCGACATCCGGTTCGACGACGCGGCGCGCGAGGACTGCCTGCTCGTCAACGTCTCGTACCGCATCGCCGCGTCGAACACGCCGGACAACCTCGTGTTCCCGTTCTATCTGAAACAGGAGGCGCCCGATGCGGACACCCTTGAATAATCATTCCGTGCTCATCGACCCGCGCACGCAGGAGGACCTGCTGGCGCAGATCGCGAACCTTGCCGCCTCGTACACGCCCGAGTGGGTGTTTGACAAAGAAAATCCCGACATCGGCTCGGTGATCGCGCTTTTGTTCGCGGCGCAGACGGAGGGGAGCATCGACCGGCTCAACCAGGTCATCAAGAAATACCGCGCGGAATTCGTGAACATGATGGGCATCGGCCTTTTGCCCGCGACGCCCGCGAGCGGCGTGTGCATCCTCGGCCTCACGGGGGACGTCATCCCCGGCGTGGACGTGCCGGAGGGCACGCGGCTCCTGGGCTTTGCCGACGAGGCGGAAAACGCCGTCGTGTTCGAGACGACGTCCCCGCTCCACGTGACGGGTGCGCAGATCACGGACCTCGTGTCGGTGTCGGCGGAGGGGAAGATCCTGCCGCACCTCGGCGGGCCCGCGGCGCCGGTGATCGCCGGGATGGCGCAGGGGCAGGGTGCCCCGGGCGCCGCTGCCGAAGAGGGCGAGGCTGTGGCAGACGAAGACGAGGGTTGGCTCCCCGACGCCTCCACCACCGAGCTGGACCTGTTCGACTTCACGGGGGAGGGCGTCGAGCGCCGTATGCTCGCCCTCTACCACGACAAGGTGTTCTCCGCGGAGGACGGCAAGCAGCTGCTCATTGAGCTGTCCGGCGCGGACGGCGCGCCCCTGGCGCCGCGCCTCGCCGACGCGGGTGCCTGGCGCTGGCGGTTTTTCGACGGGGAGGGCCTTGCAGATTTCACCTCCGTCGGCACGGAGGAGGGAGCCCTTGCGCTCGCGATCCCGGAGGGGCACGACGTTTGCGGCATGGTCTGCGTGGAGCCGGCCGGCCCGGGCGCGGAAACCCTGGAAATCGCGCGGGTGTCCGTGTCCTCCTCCGCAGAGGAGGTGCCGCTGGACTTCTGCGCGCACGGCGACACGGACATGCGCACGGAGACCTTCCTGCCGTTCGGGGAGACGGCGTCGATCTTCGACGACTGCTACCTGTGCGCGGACAACGTCTTCGCGCACGGCGGCGCGCAGGTCACGCTGCGGTTTTCCGTAGACTACCGGGAAAAGCTCGCGACCTTTACGCCCGAGCAGGAGGTCGTCGACCTGAAGATCGTCAAGCGCAAGCCGACGCAGATCCTCTACACGACGGCGCGCACGGTCGTCGACGCGGTCGCCGTCGATTATTTCAACGGGACCGGGTGGCGGCGCCTGCCCGGCAGCGAGGCCTGGGCGGGGCTGTTCGCGACGGCGGAGCCGCGGGCGGATGTCACGCTGTCCTTCACGTGCCCGGACGACTGGGAGCCCGTGTCCGTCGGCGCGGGGACGGGGCGGTGCCTGCGGCTGCGCGTGGAGCGTGCGGACAACTGCTTCCTCATGCCCTGCATCCACACGATGCCCGCCCTGTCGGGCGTGCGCCTGTCGTATGGCTACCCGGACGCGCAGCGGGCGCCGCAGCGCGTGCTGGTGGTGCGCGGCGTCTCCGTGCGCGACCACACGCAGGACGCGCTCTCGGGCATCCCCTTCACCTGCTTCGCGCCGCACGATTTCCCCGGGGACTGCCTGTACATCGGCTTCGACCGCGCCGTGGCCGGCTCCCCCCTGAGCCTGTATTTCCGGATCGCCAGGGCCGCGCGCCGCACAGGGGCCCAGGTCCGCTTCGAGTACTCCACGCGGCAGGGCTTCCGGGCGCTGAGGGCCTACGACGGCACCGACGGGCTGCGCAAGAGCGGCGCGGTGCTGCTGTCGCCGGAGGAGGATTTCTGCGAGCGCGAGGCCTTCGGGCTGGCGCGCCGCTGGATCCGGCTCGTGAGCCTCGACCCGGCGACGGCCAAGGGGCCGCGCATCACGGGCATCCTGACGAATGCCGTGCCCGTGCGCAACGTCCGCACGCAGGAGGATTCGTTTTTCTACGTGGAGGCTTCGTCGCCGCATATGCGCTTCGCGCTCGCGGCGGAGGGCATCCTGTCGGCGGACGTGTACGTGAACGAGATGGGGCTGCCGCTCCCCGTCAAGCTAGGGCTTTTGCGGGAGCGCCCGGAAGACATCCACGTGTCCTACGACCTGCGCGGCGCGATCGACGAGTTTTTCGTGCGCTGGGAGGAGGTCGAAAACTTCGACGGCTCCGAGCCGGAGGACCGCCACTACGTGATCGACCGCCTGCACGGCGCGCTTGTCTTCGGGGACGGCGTGAACGTGCGCATCCCCGCCGCCTCCCAGGACCCCGCGATCCGCGTGCGGCTGAGGCTGTGCGACGGGGCGGCGGGCAACCTCGCCGAGGGGCAGGTCACGGGGCTGCTCGACCGGATCCTGTACATCGGGGACGTCTACAACCCGTCCATGACGAGCGGCGGGAACAACGCGGAGAGCGTGCCGTCCGCCATCCTGCGCGGGGCGGGGCTGCTCAATTCGCGCGGCCGCGCCATCGCCGAGACGGATTTTGCGCGCGAGGCGCTGTCGTTCTCGGAGCTCGTCGCGCGCGCGCGCTGCATCTCGGGCAGGCACCCCTTGGGGGGGCGGCGCGTCGAGGTCGCCGTGCTGATGCGGGACTACGAGAAAGGCGGGCATTCGTTTGCCCAGGTGGCGCCCGCCCTGAAAGAGCGCCTGCTCTCGCGCTGCGAGGCGACGCTGACGGAAGAGCGCATCCGCATCACGGAGCCGACCTTCGTCCGCATCGACGTGGAGGTGTGGGCCTACGAGCCGGACCTGAAAAAGCGGCACGAGACGTCCGCTTTGATCCTGGAAGGGATCGCCGCACGCATCGACCCGCTGCGCGGCGCGCCGGACGGCGGCTGGCAGATCGGCAGCCTGCCGACGCCGTCGCAGATTGACGTCATGCTGCACGGCCTTCGAAGCGCGTCCGCCATTCGCCGCTTTTCCGCCGTCGCGACGTACGCGGACGAGGCGGGCAGCCACCGGCTCCCGCTGGCGGACCTTGCGGCGTCGCCGCTGATGATCGGGGTCAGCGGCCACCACAAAGTGCATTTTTCGGGGGAATGATCCATGCTGGACGGCATCAAACTATCGGACAAGACCTATGAGGACCTCTTTGCGGAGGCGGTCGAGCGCATCCCAGCGCTCACGGGGGAATGGACCAATTTCAACAGCTCCGACCCTGGCATCACGATCCTCCAAAACCTCTCGGCGTTCACGCTCGCGCAAAGGGATTCGATCGACGAGGTCACGGACGCCGTGCGCCTGCGGCTGCTCGCCCTCCTGGGGTTCGAGCCCAAGGGCTGCCGCGCGGCGGAGGTGTACATCAGCCCGTCCGGCGCGGGCGCAGGCGCCCTAAGGCCGCTATTGGAGCTGCCGCCGGGCGCGAAGCTCATGGCGGAGGACGTCTGCTTCGAGGCGGACGGACCCGTCGTCCTTTCGGACTGGGGGGCCTTGCGCCTCCTCAGCGAGACGGGCGCTGGGATCCGTGACATCACCTACGTCGGGGAGGGGCCGGGCAGCGTCGGCGCGGCGGTCTTCGGCGAGCCCCCGCAGGCCGGCGCGGCATTCTATCTATTATTCGAAAGGCTGCCGGCGGAGCTGAAGGAGCTGCTGCTCGAAGTGCGCGTCATGAACGACGAGGCGCGCAACCCCTTCGACGGCGAGTCGCTGCCCGTGGCGCAGGTGCGCTGGGAGGTGTTTGCGAAGGAAGGCTGGGAGGCGGTGCACGCGGAGGACGGGACCTACGGGTTTTTGCAGAGCGGGCGGATCCGGTTTGCGCTCCCGGCGGGGGCGTGCGAGAGGACGACGCTCGGCGGCATGGCCGGGTACGCGCTGCGCTGCGTGCTCGAGCAGGAGGCCTACGACGTGACGCCGCGCGTGCATTCCGTGCGCGCCAACCTGTTCCGCGCCGTGCAGAAGGACACGCGCGTCTGCCGGGTGGTGTGCCCGGGCCGCGTGGAGATCGTGCTGCGGAACCGCATTGCGCGCGGCGGGTATATCGCGGTGTACGGCGACGAGGAAGGGCGGGGCGCGTACCGCGCCTACACGCAGGCGCCGCCCCAGCCGCCGGACCCTGCGAGCGGGCGGACGGAGCGGCCGGGGCGCCACTACATCACCTGGGAGGCGGAGGACGGCATCCACATCCGGTTCGACCGGAAGCGGTTCGGCTACGCGCCCACGCGGGGCGGCGCGTCCGTCTGCGTCGTGTGCGCGGAGGCGGAGAGCGCGGAGCACCTCCTGCTCGGCCAGGTCATGGGGTATGAGAACCAGGTAATCCCGCTCACGTCGTTCCACCGCATCCTCCCGGAGTCCTTCCTGCTGCTCGTCTGCCGCGAGGACGCGGACGGGGTAGGGGTCTACACGTTTGAAACGCCCGGCGGGAAAGGCCTGGGCTACCGCGTGCTCGGGAACCCCGACCGCATCGAGATCACGAACCCGGACGGCTACGAGGGCGCTACGCTCTACATCGCCGCGTGCGCCGTCACGGAGGGGGCGCGCGGCAACATCCGCGCGGCGAACGCCTTCCTGCTCGCGCCGCTCCCCGGCGAGGAGCCGGCCGTGCTCGAAGGGTTCACGAACATGCTCCCGGCGGAAGGCGGGCGTGCGCAGGACACCATCGAGGCGCTCCGGCGGCGCTTCCTCGCCGACCTGCGGTCGCCCCAGGTCGCCGTCACGGTGGAGGACTACGAGCAGATCGTGCGCGAGACGCCGGGCCTTTTGATCCACAAAGTCCGCGCGACGGCGGAACCGGGCAGCGGCGTCGTGCGCATCGCCGTGAAGCCGTACGGCGAGGGGGAAAAGCCGGGTCTGTCCGGGTTTTACAGCGACCATATCCGGCAGCGGCTCGAGCGGTACCGGCTGATCGGCACGCAGATCGAGATCCTGCCGCCCGCCTATGTGCCGATCGACGTCCGCGCGTCCGTCTACGTCCGGGAGTCCAAGGAGGCCGCGCGCCGCGAGATCGAGGCTTGGATCAAGGCGGCGCTCGACGGCGTGAATGGGGAGGCGCCGTTCGGGGCGCAGATCTCCTACAACGCGCTGTACCACGGCATCGAGGCGCTCCCTTGCGTCGAGGCGCTCTACGATTTTTCGATCACGCCGCAGGACGCGAAGCACGCGCAGGCGGACGGCCCGGACATCCTGCTCCGTGCGGACGCCCTGAGCTGCGCCGGGGAAATCCGGCTGGAGATGATGTAAGATGATGAAGAAATACATGGTCGGGCCGGGAAGGCTGAAAAAGGCGCATCTGACAGGGTTTCGGCTCTCGGCGGACGGCGGGGCGCTGCTGTACGCGGGCGGCGAGGCGGGCACGGTCCGCTTCGCACGGCTCGACGGCGCGCAGGAGGGCTGCCCCTGGGGGCGCATCGCCTTCCACGCGGAGACGGCCGCGGACACCGTGTTCACGGTGCGCACCTACGCGTCGGACACGCTGGCGCTGCCTTCGGGCGCTGCCCCCCTGGAAAGCGAGATGCGCGCCCACCCGCCCGGCTGCCGCGACCTTTTGCTCACGGGCATGCACGGGCGCTACCTGTGGGTCACGCTCACGGCGAAGGGCGGGCCCGCCAGGTTCCACAGCTTCCGTGCCTACGCGCCCGGGGAAAACTTCCTCCAGACCTTCCCGGAGGTCTACCGCGAGGAGGGGGGCTTCTTCCACCGCTACATCTCGATCTTCTCGGTGCTCTACGGGGACCTGCAGGAGCGCATCGACGCACTCGACATCCTGCTCGACCCGATGCAGGCGCAGAGGGAGCTCCTGCCCGTCTACGCGGAATGGTTCGGCCTGAAGGCTTTGGGCGACGACATCGAGGAAAAGCGCCTGCGGGCGCTGCTGAAGAACGCCTACGCCCTGATCCGCAAGAAGGGGACGCGCGAGGCCGTGGAGGCGGCCGTCTCCATCCTGACGGACGCGCCGTTCTACCTGATCGAGCAGCGGCAGGCGCGCGGCTGCGGCGCGGCGGGCGCGCTTGGGGCGGATCCCTTCACGTGCACGCTCATGCTCCGCTGCCCGCCGGACGAGGCACTGCACCAGCGCCTGCTCCGCGTCGTCCGGCAGCTTTTGCCCGTGCGCATGGACATCCGCATCCTGTTCGAGACGGGCAGCCCCGCGCTGGACGGCGTGCTCGGCCTCGACGTCGGCGCGGCGCTCGCCGTCCCGAAGGAAGGCGTGCTCGACGCCGGGATACTTTTGGACGAAACGGGGTATCTATCCGGTATTGCTATGGATGAAAAAGAAGTGAGGGCGAACAACGATGGCAAATGAATACGATTCCATGATGGACGCGAAGTCGGAGGCGTTCCGGCTGGCGAACCTGGAAGCAGATGTGCAGCGTGAGGAGGAGATGCAGTACGACCTGACGAGAACGCCGGTCGTGGTCGATTTCATGGATATCAACGGCGAAATGCAGCGGACGGCTTTCCGGCAGGACTGGTCGGCTTCAAACGCGCTCCTTGCCGCGCTGCCAGCGGAACGGCTGGCGGAAATGCCACGGACGCAGAAACCGCCCGCGACCAAAGAGCTCGGTTGGAAAGAGCGCAACCGCAGACGCAAGTCAGCCAAGGCCAGAGTCTATGAAGCGACCGAGAATGATCCGCGTGACACAGTGGAATTTGCGCGCGTCGAGGCGGAACGTATTACCAAAAAATCCGAAGCATTTCTCAAAGATTCCGCCGGGGATATGAAGGCGGAGAAAAAGGAGGCCATCAAAAAGAACCGCGATTTCTCGTGGGCGGCGGACGAGGCCTATATGCCCGAGCATCTGCCGATGCTGACGCGCGTGCGCGAAATCGTGAAGAAACCAATCCTGGCCGGGCACAAGCCCTACTCCGCGCAGGTGATGCAGGACGATTTCTTCCGCTTTGCAAAAGAAGCGGCACAGATCAACCTGCATGCCCGGGCGCTCGCGAAGGTCATCCATGAGGAAAACAAGGACTTGCGGAGTCTGAGAGGATCCCTGGAGAATCCCGGAAGTTTGCGCTTGATTGACAGGAGTCTCGAAGACGACAAACTACTTCGGGAGTACAACGAGCGCGTCGCCGCGCTGACGCTCCGCATGCACCGCCTCGAAGCCGGCCTCGGCTACCTGCACGGCACCGGCGAGGCGCTGAGCGCGGAGACGATGAACGCGCTGAAGCTGTACGGCGTCGACATTGCGGCGGACAAGCAGAAGATCGCTGGCGAGGCGGCGGCCTACGCGGACAACGAGCGGGCGCAGGAGGCGGCGCGCGCCGCCGCTACAGAGGCGATCGACTGGGAGGATATGGCCGACAAGATCAGCCCGAACATCAAGAAGATCTTCACGGGGTCGAAAAACTATGTGCGGAGCGTCAAGATGATGAAACCTATGACGGGGGATCCGGGGCAGGACGCGGCGATCACGGAGCAGAACAAGCAGACGCTATTGCACATCCTGTGGTTCGACGAAGACCTCCGGTCGCATATGGGGGACATGCGGATCTCGAAGGAAGGCTACGAGAAGATGCTCGCCTTCGCGCGGCCCTTCGCGGAGCGGCTCCTGGCGTTTGACACGGAGCGTTTCAAGCTGCCGGGCGGCGCCCTCGACGAGGAGGCCATCTTCGCGGCGCAGCGCGAGATCTTTGCGCTGGACTATTCGATGATGTTCTCGGATATGCTGAAGGCGACGCGCAAGGAGAACGGGACGAACCGGCTGCGCGACGACCTGTTCCCGGGGGATCCGGCTCGTGTCCAGCTGCTCGGAAAGAGAATCAATCAAATCAGCAATCTCGTCGACATCGCGCGCGGCCTCGCGATGGAACGCGCGGCGGCAGCCGGTGTATTTGACGAGAACACGATGCTCAACAACGACCGCGACAAGACGCAGTTCGGCGGCGGGCAGAGCCAGACGGATGTACGGCAAAAAATGCGCTCCATCCTGATCTTCAGGCGCATGATCAATTTGTGATACGGATCCACTCTATATGGAATCAGTGTGAAAGGGGATAAAGTTATGGAAATCTACGACATCACCAGCATCGGGGGCAGCAACCTGGAGGCGTTTTCCGTCTTCATGCCGGAGCACCTGGCGCGGCGCCTCGGCAAGGATCCGG
>JAISTX010000024.1 GCA_031272365.1 Eubacteriales Family XIII. Incertae Sedis bacterium | reverse complement strand
GCAGCAGCCCCCGCTTCCCCCCGCAGCCGGCCTCGTTGCCCTTCTGGTACACGGAAAGAAGCAGGATCCCGGTAAGCAGCACGAAAAAGAAGGGGATCGTGTTGTAGCTGAAGCTGGACAGGTTGAAGGGCGCAAAGGGGATCAGCGCAATGAGGAACAGCGCCCAGCAGCCCCTGGAACGCGCGTCGACCCTTTTTCGCAACAGAAGATAGCAAAGCCCCAGGAGCAGCAATTTGAAAATGGTGAATGCGACGCGGCAAAAGAGGAAGATCCCTTCGAGGCCGCCGGTCAGCTTCTCGTAGAGCCCGACGACCCACGAGAAGAACAGCGGCCAGCCCGGCGACTGCGTCCAGTACTCCGTGAAGGGGACGAGGCCCTTTGAGATGAGCCGCATGGCGGAGATGTAGTACGCCTCGTCGGTCGTCTCCACGCCGAAAAACACGCGCGCGAACGCGGCAGCCGTGACAGCGACGGTCACTGCGATGAGTGGTATTCGGGTGTATAGCGCTTCACGGCGCAATGCCAGCATGCTCCTGCCCCTTGCTTTTCCAGGTGTCTGCGGGCTCACAGGCGTTCGCTCAGGTACTCTTTCATGTACGGAATGACGAAATCCACGTATCCCCGCTCGGGGGAATAGATGACGCCTTCGCGATCAAGCCTACGGCGATACTGGTTGAGCTTGTTCCTGTCAAACCGGGTATACTCCATCAAATCGCTGACTTTTGCCGGCGTCCTGAGCGCTGCCAATCCATATATGAAATCTTTGTCTGTTAAAGAGAGATCTTGCAAGATCAATTCGATCAAAGAACTGCCGATATATGTCTCGGCTTTGTTTACGCCTGCACGAGTCTGCTCGATATCGATATCATCGGCGGCGCTTTCCCATACCTCATAGCCAAGCAGTTGAATCAAATAAGGAAATCCCCCGCTCTTTTCGGCGATAAAATCGACCGCCTCCTCCGTGATATGCTTGTGGGACAGTGAAAATGTTTTTCGTATCAGAATCTTGGATTCGGAAGCGCTGAGCAGCCCCAATTGCTTCAGCCTGGATCGGCGGAGGAAGGAGATCACCTTGTCGGAAAAGACAGAATCAAGCTGATGCGGTATGCCTGCCATCAGCAGCGCGATCTTGAAGGCTTCCCTGTATTGCTGAAAGAACGCGGCAAACCTTCTCAAGTCTTCCGAGTTGCCCTGAACTTCATCGATTTCGAACACGACCCCGATGCTCTTCTCGGTTAGTTGGGATAGCAGGTTGTGCATTTTTGCTTCCCATCGCTCTTCTTGTTCTATATTCTCCCAATTGATAGAGACCTGAAACAGGGATATCCCCGTCACTTTTCGTTTGCTTTCCTGTTTTATATGTTCCTTGCAGCTATGGATTGTTTCTTCATAGATATCGTCGAGCAATTCATTTTTCATAAGGACATAGACTGGTATCCAGCCAAGTCGCAGCATCTCCTTGCCGATCTCTTTGAGAACGGCGGTCTTGCCGGTACCCCGGGCACCGGTGATCGCTGTTGAACGGTTCGGGTCGCCCGGGGCGTTTTCCAGCCCATAAAGAAATTCGCGGATGATGTCTTCGCGCCCCAGAAAGACTTTCGGCAGTATGCCGTACGATGGATAGAAAGGGTTGCCCATGATGCTCCTTTACAATGTAAACGTTTTTTTACAATGTAAATATAGCATATGTTCCCGCAAGATTTCAAGTCGCCTGGGCTGTGTACGAGTGCACAAGAAATGATAGCATTGGTACATGAAGATTTGCACGGTTGTCGGGGCGCGGCCCCAGTTCATCAAGGCGGCGGCGCTGTCCCGGGTGCTCCGGGGGCGCCTCGAAAAAGGGCAGCCCGTTTGGCGACGGCCACGCGGCGGAGAAGATCGTGGGGATCTTGTCGAAAGGATGAGGCGCCGCGCGTTCCTAGTGTGATTGAAGGTGCGAAGATAAAGGGCGGCGGATTTGTAAAAGAACAAAAAAACACGAAATATTGTTCTTGATTTCAATGCTGCAGCGTGATACTCTGATATCGCCGGGCGCGGCCGGCAGGATGGAAAGGGGATACACGCTTATGCAATCGAACAGGGAATACAAGGACAGTCTATTCACAAGTTATTTCAGCGACAAGAAGCGCCTGATTGAGGCGTACAACGCCATTGCGGGAGCCGACTACCCGGATACGGCGGACATCGAGTTCCAGACGCTCGAGAACGTGCTTTACGGCGAGGAGCTCAACGACCTCGCCTTCACGATCGAAGGGCGTTACGTCGTCCTGATTGAGCACCAGAGCACGATCAACGAAAACATGCCGCTTCGGCTGCTATTGTACATCGCGCGCATCTACGAGCGCATTGTGCCGCACAGGACATTGTACGCCAAGAAGCTGCACAAGATCCCGACGCCGGAGTTTTTCGTGATCTACAACGGCGTTGCGGCGTACCCTGAAAAAGAGGTGCTCCGTCTGTCCGACGCCTTCTTTGCGCCGGACGGGCCGGCGAACCTTGAGCTGTCCGTCCCTGTATATAATATTTCCGGAGGAAACAACGCGGACATGATGCAGAAGAGCAAGTCGCTCGCGGACTACGCGGCGTTCGTGGCGGTCAAGCGGAGGTATGAGGCGGAAGGCCTTTCGCGCGACGAAGCGGTCAAAAAGGCTGTGTACGAATGTGCAAGAAATGGTATCATGGGAGCATACTTGGAGAAACACGGATCGGAGGTGCGCAACATGCTGATCACCGAATGGGATATGGATGAGGCCTACGAGGTCTGGCGCGAGGAAGGGCTAGCGGATGGCCGTGAGGAAGGCCGGAAGGAGGGCCTGGAGGAAGGCCGGAAGGAGGGTCTGGAGCAGGGTCTGGAGCAGGGTCTGGAGCAGGCCCATGTTGAAGACGCGAAACGGATGAAAGCCGACGGCATGGACGCCGCGCTCATCGCGAAGTACACTTGCCTCACCGTTGAAGAGGTAGAGAAGCTGTAAGTCCCGGTATTCATGAAGATTTGCACGGTTGTCGGGGCGCGGCCCCAGTTCATAAAGGCGGCGGCGCTGTCCCGGGTGCTCCGGGGGGCGCACGAGGAGGTGCTGGTCCATACGGGGCAGCACTACGACCACAATATGTCCGATGTGTTTTTCGAGGAGCTGGACATCCCGCGCCCGGACTACAACCTCGGCATCGCCGGCGGGACGCATGGCGCGATGACGGGGGCGATGCTTGCGAAGATCGAGGAAGTGCTGCTTGAAGAAAGGCCGGACATGGCGCTGGTCTACGGGGATACGAACTCGACGCTGGCCGGGGCGCTGGCCGCGGTCAAGCTGCATATCCCGATCGCCCACGCGGAGGCCGGCGTCCGGATGCATACGCTCATCAACCCGGAGGAGGTCAACCGCGTGCTGACGGACAGGGTGTCCTCGCTGCTGTTCTGCGCCACCGAGACGGCCGTCTGCAACCTCGAGGACGAAGGGATCCGGGAGGGCGTGCACAATACGGGCGACCTGATGTACGATGTCGCGCTCTATTATGAGAAGAAACTGGGTGCCGCGCCAGCCGAGGCCCTGTTGAGCCTTGACGGAGGGGCGGTGGCGTTGCCCAGCACATATTACCTGTTGACATGCCACCGCGAGGAGAACACGGGGGACGCGACTCTGGGCGAAATCTTCCGGGCCGCGGAGGGGCTGGACGCGCCCGTGGTCTACCCGGTGCACCCGCGTAACCGGGAGCGCGCGTCGCGGCTCGCCGGCGAGAATGGTTATAAGAATATTATGCTGGTACAGCCAGTCGGATACCTGACGTCCCTCTACCTCGTGAAACACGCGAAGCGGGTGCTGACGGACTCAGGCGGCTTGCAGCGCGAGGCGTGGTTTTTCTCGGTGCCCTGCGTCACGCTGTTGAACGAAGCAGTGTGGCCGGAGACGTTCGCGGGGAATATGAACCAGCTCTGCGCGCCGGCGGCGGATGAGATACTGGGGAAGCTGTCTGTGGAGGTGGACGCCTCGAAAAAGGGCAGCCCGTTTGGCGACGGCCACGCGGCGGAGAAGATCGTGGGGATCTTGTCGAAAGGAAAAAACCATGGGTGACGCTCTCTATTTTGTGCACGAGTCAAGTTTCGTTGATGAGGGCACCTCCATCGGCGCCGGCACGAAGATCTGGCATTTTTCGCATATCATGAGCGGGTGCGTGATCGGCGAGCGGTGCAACATCGGGCAGAACGTCGTGGTGTCCCCCGGGGTGACGCTCGGCGATGGCGTCAAGATACAAAACAACGTGTCGGTGTATACGGGCGTGGTCTGCGAGGACGACGTGTTTCTCGGGCCGTCGTGCGTGTTCACGAACGTGGCCACCCCCCGGAGCCATGTCGTCCGGCGGGATGAGTACCGCCAGACGCTCGTCCGCCGCGGGGCCACGGTCGGGGCGAACGCGACGATCGTCTGCGGGCACGAGATCGGGGCGTACGCGATGGTGGGCGCGGGCGCGGTCGTGACGAAGGACGTGAAGCCGTACGAGCTGGTCGTGGGCAACCCGGCGGTGCATGCGGGCTGGGTGTGCAGCTGCGGCGAGCGGCTCGCGTTCGCGGGCGACGAAGCGGAAGCGGCCTGCCCGGCGTGCGGGGCGAAGTACCGGCTGGGGGGCGGTCGCGTGGAGGCATGCCTGACGAAGTGAAGAAAATGGAATTCAGGGATTTGAAACAGCAGTATTCTGTGCTTCGGGCGGAGATTGACCAGGCGGTCTCCCGCGTGCTTTCGGACGCGGACTTCATCAGCGGGCGCGCGGTGGCGGAGCTGGAGGGCGAGCTTGCGGGCTACGTCTCCGCGCGGCACTGCATCTCCTGCGCCAATGGGACGGACGCGCTGTCCTTGGCGATGATGGCCTGGGGGCTCGGCCCTGACGACGCGGTCTTCGTGCCGGACTTCACGTTTTTCTCGACGGCGGAGGTCGTGGCGCACGCCGGCGCGACGCCGGTCTTCGTCGACGTGGATGAGGACACGTTCAACATCGACCCGGAGAAGCTCGAAGCCGCCATCGTAGAAACGGCGGCGGCGGGCGCCCTGGCGCCGCGGGCGGTCGTGGCGGTGGACCTGTTCGGGCTTTGCGCGGACTACGCGCAGATCCGGCCGATCGCAGAAAAGCACGGGCTGCTCCTGCTGGAGGATGCGGCGCAGGGCTTCGGCGGCAGCCGGGGCGGTCGGATGGCGTGCAGCTTCGGCGATATCTCAACCACGTCCTTTTTCCCCGCGAAACCGCTTGGCTGCTACGGCGATGGCGGCGCGGTCTTTACGGACGACGACGGGGCTGCGGAGCTGCTGCGTTCGCTGCGCATCCACGGCAAGGGCGGCGACAAATACGACAACGTGCGCATCGGCCTCAACTCGCGGCTCGATACCCTGCAGGCCGCGATCCTCAAAGTGAAGCTGAAGGCATTCCGCGAGGCCGAGCTCGCAAAGGTGAATGAAGTTGCGGGATATTATTCGGAAAGGCTCGGCGGGCGCGTGGCCGTGCCGCGCGTGCCGGACGGCTATATCTCCTCGTGGGCGCAGTACACGATCCGGCTCGCGGGCGCAGCGCAGCGGGAGGCGGTGATGGCGCACCTCAAAGCGCAGGGGATCCCGTCGATGGTCTACTATCGCAAGCCGTTGCACCGGCAGGGGGCGTTCGCAGCTCTGTCGGTGCCGGACGCGGGGTTTGAGCGTACGATCCGGCTCTGCGACACAGTGCTGTCGCTGCCGATGCACCCCTATATGACGGAGGAGGACGTGGCGCGCGTCAGCGGCGCCGTGCTGGAAGGCCTGGGAGGGAACGGATGAAATACGCTTTGATCGGATGCGGGCGGATCGCGACAAACCACGTGACGGCAGCCTTGAATAACAATTTGACGATCGCCGCCGTCTGCGACGTGCTGCCGGGGAAGATGGAGGAATTGCTGGCGAAGCACGGCCTGGCGGGGGATGCGGGCATCCGGCGGTACCAGGACTACCGGGAGCTGCTCGCGGGGGAGGCGCCGGAGCTCGTGAGCATCGCCACGGAGAGCGGGTGCCATGCACAGATCGCGCTCTCTTGCATCGAGGCCGGCGTGCCGGTCATCATCGAGAAGCCGATGGCGATGAACATGGCGGACGCGGATCGCATCGTCCGGCTGGCGGCCGAGAAAGGCGTCCAGGTGTCCGCCTGCCACCAAAACCGTTTCAACATCGCCGTGCAGGAGCTGCGGAAGGCGCTCGAGGCGGGGCGGTTCGGGAAGCTGTCGCACGGGTCCGTCCACGTGCGGTGGAACCGCGGGAAGGGCTACTACGACCAGGCGCCGTGGCGCGGGACTTGGCGGGACGACGGCGGGGCGCTCATGAACCAGTGCATCCACGGGATCGACCTGCTCCGGTGGATGATGGGCGACGAGGCGGTGGAGGTCTACGGCGTGACGCGCCGGCAGTTCCACCCGTACCTCGAGGCGGAGGACCTCGGGGTGGCGGTCGTGACGTTTGCCAACGGCGCGGTGGCGACGGTCGAGGGGACGACGAACGTCTACCCGCGAAACCTAGAGGAGACGCTGTACGTCTTCGGCGAGCGCGGCACGGTGAAGCTCGGCGGCACGTCGACGAACAACATCGACGTGTGGGACTTCGCGGACGAGACGGCATCCGACGCGGCCAACAAAGGGCTCCAAGAGCAGACGAGCAACGTCTACGGCAACGGGCACACGCTGCTGTTCAAGGATATGATCGAGGCGATGCGGGACGGTCGGCGGCCCTACGTGGACGCGGTCTGCGGCAGGAACGCGCTCGAGCTCGTGCTGGCGATCTACAAGAGCATGAAGGAAGGGCGCGCGGTGAAGCTGCCGCTGGCGGATTTCGCGAGCACGGACATGGCGGGAACGTTCTGAAATACCTTGCCGGAAACGGTAAATTTTTTGCAAAAAAATGCTTGAGTTCATGTTGCATTAATGTTACCATGTATACCTCAAACAAGCAACCATAGTGGGGGATCGATTTCAGAAAGGATCGTAGTATGAAGAGAATTCTAATGTTGGCAATCGTATGCGTCTTCGCTTTCGCGATGATGCTCGCGCCGATGGCGAGCTACGCGCAGGAAGCGGGCGCGGGGCAGGGCGCGTCTTCGGAGCTGGAAGGCGGCTCCGGGGCCATCCCGGAAGGCGGTTCGGCGGGCGGCCAGGAAGACGGCCCCGCAGTGGTTTTGCCGGAGGAGGACACGGGCCCGCCGGAGGACACGGCCACCGTGGCGACGGAGCCCGGGCTGGTCGTGACGTCCGAAGCGGACATCGAGGCCCTCGAGGCGGAAGTCCAGCCGGAAGGCAGCGTCGAGCCCCTGGCGGTGCCGGCGAACGCCGTCAACCAGTGGGTCGAGGACGGCGGGCGCTGGTATTACTACGGCGCCGACGGGAAGCCGGTCAAGGGCTGGCAGACGATCGACGGCGAGGTGCGGTACCTCGACCCGGCGCAAGGCGGGGCCGCCCCGCAGGGCTGGTTTGACCACCCGAACGGGTACAAATACTACTTCTGGTGGAGCGGGAAGGGCACCTTCGCGCAGGGCGCCGTAGAGATCGGCGACCGGGTCTACCGCTTCGACGAGCAGGGCCACCAAACGGTGGGCTGGGTGGAAATCGACGGCGCGCCGAGGTATTTCGCCCCGGACCAGGGGACGCCGGGCGGCGCGGCGCCGCAGGGCTGGTACAAGCACTCCAACGGGAAGACGTACTACTTCTGGTGGAGCGGCGCGGGCCTCTTCGCGACGGGCATCGCCCAGATCGGCGGCAAGTCCTACTACTTCAACGACCAAGGCCATCTGTCCTCCGGCTGGCAGACCGTGGACGGCCAGGTGCGGTATTTTGACCCCGCCCAGGGCGGCGCGGCGCCGCAGGGCTGGTACAAGCACTCCAATGGGAAGACGTACTACTTCTGGTGGGGCGGCAACGGCATCTTCGCGACGGGCGTCGCGGGGATCGGCGGCAAGTCCTACTACTTCAACGACCAGGGCCACCTGTCCTCCGGCTGGCAGACCGTGGACGGCCAGGTGCGGTATTTCGACCCCGCCCAGGGCGGCGCCGCGCCGCAGGGCTGGTACAAGCATTCCAACGGGAAGATGTACTACTTCTGGTGGGGCGGCAACGGCATCTTCGCGACGGGGCTCGCCGGCATCGGCGGCCAGACATATTATTTCAATCCGCAAGGGCACCTGACGGTGGGCTGGCAGACTGTGAACGGCCAGGTGCGTTATTTCGCGCCCGAGCTGGGGACGCCGGGCGGCGCGGCGCCGCAGGGCTGGTACAAGCACTCCAACGGCCAGACCTACTACTTCTGGTGGGGCGGCCAGGGCGTGTTCGCGACCGGCCTGGCGAAGATCGGCACGCCGACGTACGCCTTCAACACGAGCGGGCACCTGATGCGCAACGCGAGCGCGGTCGTGATCGGCAACTACAAAGTCTGGACGGACGCGAACGGCGTCGTGACGAAGACGGAGGAGATCGCGCCCGAGAACAACGCGGACATCACGGTGGAGGCGGACATCATCGTGACCGGCACGGGGAGCGGCTGGCACGGCAAGCTCGTCATCCAGGACGGCACCACAGCGGTCTCGTTCGGCATCCAGCACGACAACCACTCGGCGCTCGGGTTCGCGGGCAAGGACGCGCTGATGTTTGAGAGCGTCAGCAACAGCCCGTCCTACCACCACTACCAGGCCTTCAAGGAAGTCAGCTCGGGCTGGCACCGGATCCGCCTGGAATGGTACCGCGACAAGGCTATCGCGAAGGGCTACTGCGACGGGATCTACGTCGGCGAAGTGGCGACGAAGAGCATGGGCAGCGGCGAGATCGCGATCGCCTGGGAGGCCATCCCCCGCGTCACCGGCGACACGGTCGACGCGAGCTTCAAGAACACGTGGGTCGACTCCAAGACCTACCGCTACGGCGGCGTGAACAACAACTGGCAGGCGTACTACGGCGACTTCAAATGGAAGAAGATCGGCACGTTCATCGACGCGCCGCACCCCTACCAGTACTACGACAACGGCTGCGGCTACCAGCTGTGGGGCAAGGCGGATATCACGGGCGGCGGCGACTGGGATTCGCACCCGACCGTCGGCGCGCGCATGCTGATGACCTGGTACCGCGTCTGACGGCAGGGCCATTTGGCAAACAAAAGGGGGGCGCCCAGCGCGGCGCCCCCTTTTTTGTGTATAATAATACTTGATGAAGATTGCTGTGATCGGGATTGGATATGTAGGGCTTGCAAACGCCGTGCTGCTGGCGCAGCATTGCGAAGTGGTTTGCGTGGACCTGCTGGAGGGGAAGGTCGCTGCGGTGAACGCGGGGCGCACCCCCGTGGCGGACCCGCAGGCGGCGGAGATGCTGGCCTCGGGGCGCCTAAACATCCGCGCGACGCGGGACCTCGCGGACGCGGTGCGCGGTGCGGACTACGCGCTCATCGCGACCCCGACGGACTACGACCCCGACCGGGACTTCTTCGACACCTCCTCGGTCGAGGGGGCGCTCGCCCAGGTGTTTGCGCTCGAACCGGGCGTGACGGCGGTGGTCCGCTCGACGGTGCCGGTCGGATTCACGGCCAGGATGCGCCGGGAGCGCGGGTACGCGCGCCTGCTGTTCGTGCCGGAATTCCTGCGCGAGGGGCGGGCGGTGTCCGACCTGCTCCACCCCGACCGCGTGATCGTCGGCGCGGACCTGGAGGAGCCCGGGATGGCGGAGGCGGCCGGGCAGTTTGCGCAGCTGCTCGTGGCGGGCGCGTCGAAGGACGGCGTCCCCGTCCTCCTCATGGGCGCCTCCGAGGCGGAGGCCGTGAAGCTCTTCGCCAACACCTACCTCGCGCTGCGCGTCGCCTTCTTCAACGAGCTGGACACCTACGCGGAAGTGCGCGGCCTCGACACGAAGGCCATCATCGACGGCGTCGGCCTCGATAGCCGCATCGGCACGCACTACAACAACCCGTCCTTCGGCTACGGCGGCTACTGCCTGCCGAAGGACACGAAGCAGCTGAAGGCAAACTTCCGCGAGGTGCCCGAGAACCTCATCTCGGCCATCGTGGACGCCAACCGGACGCGCAAGGACCACGTCGCGGAGCGCATCCTCGCCAGGGCCGGGTTCCCGGAGAAGCGGGACGCCGTCGTCGGCATCTACCGCCTCGTCATGAAGGAGGGCAGCGACAATTTCCGGCATTCCGCGATCCAGGGCATCATGAAGCGCCTCAAGGCGAAGGGCCTCGAGGTGATCGTCTTCGAGCCGGCGCTGGCCGGGGATCTGTTCTTCGGCAGCCGCGTCGTGCGGTCGCTGGACGCCTTCAAGGCCGAGGCGGACGTCATCGTCGCGAACCGGCGGGCGCCCGAGCTCGCGGACGTCCAGGGCAAGGTCTACACCAGGGACCTGTTCGGGGTCAACTGATACGCCCCGGCGGGGCTTGGAAAGAAAGAAAGGGCACTGGGCATGAATGTACTATTGACAGGCGGCGCGGGTTTCATCGGCAGCCACACGGCGGTCAGCCTGCTGGACGCGGGCTACGAAGTCACCATCGCGGACGACTTCTCGAACAGCAAGCCGTCCGTCATAGACCGCATCGCCAAAATCACAGGGCGCGAGCCGGCGTTTTACGAAGTGGACTTCCGGGACGCCGCCGCCGTGGACGCGCTGTTCGCCGCCGCCGGCGTGGACGCCGTCATCCACTTCGCCGGCTACAAGGCCGTCGGCGAATCCGTCGAGAAGCCGCTCTCGTACTACGAAAACAACCTCGTCTCCACGCTGAACCTCTTGAAGGCGATGCGGGGCCGCGGCGTGAAGAAACTGATCTTCTCCTCGTCGGCGACCGTCTACCGCGCCGACAACCCCGTGCCGTACCGGGAGGGGAGCCCGCTCGGCGCCGTCAACCCGTACGGGTGGACAAAGGTCATGATCGAGCGGATGCTGCGCGACGCCTGCGCGGCCGACCCGGATCTGGGCGTCTGCCTGCTGCGGTACTTCAACCCCATCGGCGCCCACCCCTCGGGCCTCATCGGCGAGGACCCCAAAGGCATCCCCAACAACCTCGTGCCCTACGTCGCGAAAGTCGCGGGCGGGGAGCTGCCGTTCATCCGCGTCTTCGGCGACGACTACGACACGCCGGACGGGACGGGCGTGCGGGACTACATCCACGTGGTGGACCTGGCGCGCGGGCACCTGCTCGCGCTCGAGTACCTGGCGGGCGGGCTGGGCCGCACCGGCTCCTACGTCTTCAACCTCGGGACGGGGCGCGGCTATTCCGTCAAGGAGGTCATCGCCGCCTACGGAAAGGCCTGCGGCCGGGAGCTCCCCTACGAGATCGCGCCGCGCCGCGCGGGCGACCTCGCGACCGTCTACGCCGACCCCGCCCTCGCGGAGAAGGAGCTCGGCTTCCAGGCCGAAAAGGGCCTCGCGGCGATGTGCGAGGACAGCTGGCGCTGGCAGCAATACAGCGAAAACGCCTGATTTCTCAATGGTATTGAGGAATATTCTGTAATTCAAATGTAAGCGTCCTGGCATGGGTCTGTCTCACAGAGCTCCCACTTCTTTCCTATAATATTCTGTAGCTATGCGCATTTTGCGTCTGCTTCGGCTACGGCGCGGGATGCGGGAAAGAGGTGGCAGAAATGAAAAAGAACAGGTCGAGGATTCTTGCGGTGGCGCTCAGCACGGCTTTGGCCGTGAGCGCTTTTGCGATGGTGTGGGGGGGTGCGTTCGCGGCGAGCGAGCCACAGGACTCCGTCGTGCGCGTGCATCTTGCGTCCTACGGGTCGCCGCAGGCCATCAGCATGGAGGCCGCGGGCGCGCACAAGATCGAGGACAACGGGAAGGCGCTCACGGGGGCCTTCACGGTCCAGGCGACCAGCGCGGGCGTGCTCATCAAGACGGCGACGGACTCGTGGCAGCTCGACGGGGACGTGCTCATCACAGCGGGCAGCGCCTCTACGGACAACACGGTCAAAATAGGCTCGACGTACCGCTTCCCGGGCGACTTGCGCATCCTGAAGAAGGGGGACGGGCTCAAGATCATCAACCACGTCAACATGGACACCTACGTGGCGGGCGTGCTCCCCTATGAAATGAGCAACGCATGGCCGCTCGAGACCCTGAAGGCGCAGGCGGTCGCGGCACGCACGTACGCGTACTACCGCATGCACGCGATCAACCGGTCGGCGACCGAGCAGGACCTCACGAACAACGACGGCTCGCAGGTCTACAACGGCTGGAACGCCGCGAACGCAAACTGCATCCAGGCGGTGAAGGAGACGGGCGGCATCGTCATGCAGACCGCGGCGGGCGGCACGGTCTACGCGTGCTTCAGCGCGTCGAACGGCGGCTACACGGAGTACGCAAAATCCTCCGGCGCGGCGGCCAAGGACTTCGACTACCTGCCGTACAGAGAGGACATCTACGACATCGCGGTCGCGCTCGGCTCGTCGTCCTACAGCGGGAAGGTCACCATCCCGAAGACGATCGCGGCCGGCGACATCAAGAACAGCGGCGCGCAGCCGTACAAATTCCTGCGCGAGAAGCTCTCCTCCGCCGGCGTGAACGTCGCCGGCATCACGGGGGACGTCACCGTGAAAAGCATCGCCCTGACGACCCCGAAGTACACGGGGCCCGACCGCGCCTTCCTCGGCGCGCGCTTCGTGCTGTCCGTGCAGGGGAAGGACGTCACGCTGGACTTCGGCTCCTACACGCCGTCCGGCAGCTCGGGCAAATACCCCTTCCTCAACGAGGCGCTCGGGGTCGGCTCGAAATTCGGGATGCTCTACCTGCGCGACGACGGCAGCTCCTGGCTGCTCGCGTCGGTGCGCTACGGCCACGCCTCGGGCATGAGCCAGCTCGGCGCCTACCAGATGGCGTACGCGGGCCTGGGCTACCAGGACATCCTCTCCTTCTACTACCTCCTCGGCTCGGCGACGAAGCTCATGGAGATGCCGTGGCCGGACGTGTACGGCGCCGCGGCGAGGGTGTCCGCCCCGACCCAGGTGACCGTCTCGAAGACCGCTGCTGGCTCCACCACCGCCACGCGGGTCGGGACGGTGAAGGTCTCGTCCTCGACGGTGCTCAACGTGCGGGCGGGCGCCGGCACGACTTACCAGATCGTCGGCACGCTGAAAAACGGCGCGTCCGTCACGATCACGGGCGAGAGCGGCGACTGGTACCAGATCAACTACGGCTCGGGCAAGGGCTGGGTCAGCAAGCCCTTCATCTCCTTGACAGCGTCCGACGACTCCGGCGGCACGGCGGCGGGGGGGGACACGGCCCAGACGAAGGCCGGCACGGTGCAGGTGGCGTCCACGAGCGTGCTCAATGTGCGCGCGGGCGCCGGCACGACCTACAAAGTGCTCGGCACGCTGAAGAACGGCACGGCCGTCACGATCACGGGCGAGAGCGGCGACTGGTACAAGATCACGTACAATGGCAGCGCGGCCTACGTGAGCAAGAGCTTCGTCACGGTGGGCGGCGCGTCCTCCGGCGCGGCGGTCGTGGCCACGAAGACGGGCACGGTGAAGGTGCCGGCCTCGAACGTGCTCAATGTGCGCGCGGGCGCGGGCACGACCTACAAGATCCTCGGCACGCTGAAAAACGGCGAGAAGGTGACGATCACCTCCGACACAAACAACATATGGTACCAGATCGACTACAGCGGCAGCACCGCCTGGGTCAGCAAGACCTACGTGACCGTGTGAGATGAAATAACAATAACTAACCGTTTGCGAGCAAGACCGCGCCGAGGATGATGGCCGCGACGCCTGCCATCTTGCGCTTCGTGATCTTCTCGTGGAGGAGCCGGTTCGCCAGGATCATCGTGAAGATGTAGGTGATGGAGGCGAGGGCGTAGACGACCGAGTAGTCGAGGAATTTCATGAGGAAGACGTTGTTCGCAAACGCGACGAGGTAGATGACGCCGCCGATCCAGACGGATTTGCTTTTGATGAGCCCCATGATGCTGCCGAAGCCCGCGGCCGCGCCTTTGAAGAAATACGAGGCGAGGGCGCCGAGGAAGTCCCCGGCGACGACGAGGCCGTAGAGCAGGATCGGGCTCATGCGTCGTCCCCCCCGCCGATGAGCACCACGCCGAAGACGATGACGAGGATGCCGCCCACGCGCATCGCCGTCATATGCTCCCCGAGGAAGAAGACGCCGATGAAGATCGCGAGGATATAGCCGATCGAGAGGATGGGCTGCAGCACGGAGAGGTTGCCGAAGCGGTAGGCGTAGATCATGATGAGGGCGCCGACCGCATAGAGCGCGAAGCCGAGCACGAGCGCGCCGACGCCCACCGGGACGAAGCCCTGCGGGTCGTCCATGCGGAAAACTTTCAGGTACATCTGCCCGAACGCCACGAGGACGGCCGAGCACACCATGAGCAAAATGCCTTTTTTGTTTTTTTGAAACGAGTCAAGCATATGTATTTAAGAGTATAGCACAATGTGGTAGAATACACTCCGTGAAATTGTTGCTTAGGAGATTTAGGAGAGTGGTTTTTGAGTACATCAGACGGCGCCTGCCGCTGGTGGTCGTGTCGTCTGTCTGCTTGCTCACGGCGGCCCCTCTGCTGCATTACATGCTGCAATGCCACATCCTGTTCCCGGATTTCATGTCCACGCACCCGAAGCTCTTCGCCTACGGGACGCTCGTGCTGCTGCTCCTCATGATCGCCGTGTCGGCCATCGTAGGCAACGCCTTCCTCGGCGCCTCGATCACCGGCGCCTGCATCATCCTGCTCGGCTACGCCGACCGCATGAAATACCTCGTGCGCATGGAGCACGTCTTCCCCGACGACCTGATCTGGTTTTTCCGCGCGGACGAGCTGATCGGGATGTCCGACACGTCGGAGCTGCCGACGACGTTCCTGCTCATGGGCGCGGCGCTCGCGCCGGGGGTCGTGGCGACGATCATCCTGTGGCGCAGGAAGCGCCGCGGCGGGACGAAAGGGGACGGCTCTGTTCGTCGTCTCGCCCGCTTTAGGAGGATCGTGCCCCGGCTGCTGATCCTCGGGGTGTCGGTGGGCGCGCTCGTGGTCGTCACGCTGCCGATCCGCAGCCCCTACCTCGGCTCGCTCGAGCCCATCGACTACCAGTACATCGCCTGGAACCAGATCTGGAACTACGAGCGCAACGGCTACATCGCCGCCTTTGTGAGCAACCTCAAATACGCGGGCATGGAGGAGCCGGACGGCTACACCGAGGAGGCCATCGGGGCCATCGTGGACAAATACCGCGCCGTCGCGGACAAGGAAAACAAGAACCGCGTCGATCTGTCCAGCGAAGACATTGACGTCGTCTATGTCATGAACGAGAGCTTCTGCGACCCCGACCGCTTCACGGAATACTACCCCTTCAAGGGGCCTTCGCTCGTCCTCACGCCCAATCTCAAGGCGGTCCAGGCAAAATCCGCGTACGGCACTTGTTATTCGCCCAGATACGGCGGCGGGACGGCCAATATCGAGTTCGAGGCGCTCACGGGCTTCTCGACGTATTACCTCGGGTGGGCCTACCCCTACCAGAGCATGCTGCCGAAGATGGACTCGTTCCCGTCGGTGGGGCGCGTGCTCACGGAGCAGGGCGGCTACCATTCGGTCGGGCTGCACCCGTACGGGGCGACGATGTACCGGCGCAACGTGGTCTACCCGATCATGGGCTACGACGAGTTCCACGGGCTCCGCGAATTCCGGCACACGGCGCACGAGGGCGGCTCGACCTACGTGTCCGACAAGGCGGCGTACGCGGAGGTGCAGGACTACCTCGAGAAGGACGACGGCGCAAATACATTCGTCACGCTCGTCACGATGGAGAACCACCCGCAGTACGGCAAGCAGTACAGCACGCACGCGTTCACGTCGGAGGCGGAGGGCGTGGACTACCTGACGAAGCAGAAGATCGACGACTACATGTCCCTGATCCACAGCTCCGACGCGGCGCTCGGGGAGTTCATCGACTGGGTCGACGCGCGCGAGCGGAAGACGGTCGTCGTGTTCTGGGGCGACCACCTGCCGGGCGTGTACGACAAGCTGTTCGACGAGGAGGAGCATCTGGGCTACGAGACGCCGTTCTTCATCTACTCGAATTTCATGGACAACACGGAGGACCTCGGCTCGGTGTCGCCGAACCAGATCACGCCGATGTTCTTCGACTACCTGGACGCGCAGAAGACGCCGTGGGATTACCTGCTCGACGACGTGCGCGAGGATACGCCGATCCTGACGGCGCGGTACTGGGACGAGAAGGAGGCGCCCGCGGGCGAGGCGCTGGACGCGTACCGGCTCATCCAGTACGACGTGATGGAGGGCGAGGGCTGGTCGCGGGACATGGGGCTTTTTTCGATTGAATAATTGTGATAAGATAAAAAAAATTTGTGTAGAAGCATATGGAGGATTCGATGGGTGCACCAAGGGGCCTGAAAGGGCGGTCGTTGTTGGAGCCGGGGGACTTCACGCCCGGCGAGCTGGCGGAATTATTCGATTTGGCGGATGAGATCACGGAAAGCCCGGAAAGATACGCGGAAGTGGCGAAAGGAAAAATCCTCGCCGCTCTTTTTTTTGAGCCGAGCACCAGGACGCGGCTGTCGTTCGAGACGGCAATGCTCCGGCTCGGCGGGCAGGTGATCGGCTTTTCCGAGGCGCAGTCGAGCTCGGCGGCAAAGGGCGAGAGCATCGCCGACACGGTGCGCACGGTGGGGTGTTATTCGGATATCACGGTGATCCGCCACCCGAAGGAGGGCTCGTGCCGCGTGGCGGCGGCGGCCTCGGACGTGCCGGTGATCAACGCGGGCGACGGCGGGCACCACCACCCGACGCAGACGCTGACGGACCTGCTCACGATCCGCCGCGAGAAGGGGCGGCTGACGGGGCTCAGGGTCGGGCTGTGCGGGGACCTCAAATTTGGGCGGACGGTGCATTCTTTGATCCGCGCGATGCGGGTGTACGAGGGCACGGAGTTTGTGCTGATCTCGCCGCAGGAGCTGCGCGTGCCGGCCTACGTGATCCGCGACATGGAGGAGCGCGGCTGCCCCTACGAGGAGACGCAGGACATGCGGTCGGGGATGCGGGGGCTCGACATGCTGTACATGACGCGCGTGCAGCGCGAGCGGTTCTTCAACGAGGAGGACTACATCCGTCTGAAGGACCAGTTCCTCCTCGGCGCGGAGCAGATGCGGTGGGCGCCTTCGTCGATGATCGTGCTGCACCCGCTGCCGCGCGTGAACGAGATCGCGGCGGAGGTGGACGCGGACCCGCGCGCGGTCTACTTCAAGCAGGCCAAGAACGGGATGTACGTGCGGATGGCGCTGATCTGCGCGCTGCTCGGCCTTGCGGCCCGGTGAGCTGGGAAGGGGAGGAACCATGGAAGTCAACTCAATCGAAAACGGCATCGTCATCGACCACATCCGGGCCGGCTCGGGGCTGAAGCTGCTCTCGCACCTCGGCATCGACACGAGGACCGACACGGTCGCGCTCATCATGAACGCCACGTCCGGCAAGCACGGGCGCAAGGACATCATCAAGATCGAAAACCTCCTGGACGTGGACCTGACCGCGCTCGGGCTGCTCGACTGCGGGGCGACGGTCAATTTCATCGAGCACGGCAAGCTCGTGCGCAAGATCAAGCTGTCGCTGCCGGAGCGCGTGGTGGGCGTCATCCGGTGCAAAAACCCGCGCTGCGTGACGTCGGTCGAGCCGGCGATCCCGCACGTGTTCCTTTTGGTCGACCCGGACACGGAGGAGTACCGGTGCGAGTACTGCGACGAAAGCGTGCGGGTCAATGAGCGGTAGCCTGGGGTTCCTGGGCCTCACGGCGGTCCCGGGGCTGGTGGACCTGCACGTGCATTTCCGCGAGCCGGGGTTCCCGCAGAAGGAGGACATCGCGAGCGGGATGGCGGCGGCGCGGGCCGGCGGCTTCGCCTGCGTCTGCATGATGCCGAACACGCGGCCGCCCATCGACTCGGTGGAGACGCTGCTGGCGGTGGACGCAAAAGGGAGCGGCTCTCCTTGCCTCGGCCTCGCGGCCAGCGCCATGACCATCGGCCAGGCGGGCAAAGAGCTCGTGGACTTCGCGGCCATGGACGCCGCCCCGACGCTGTGCAAGGAGCTGACGGGGCACGGGGTCTGCGGCATCTCGGAGGACGGCATGACGCTCGCGGACGAGGGGCTGATGGAGCGCGTCTGCCGGGAGGCGGCGCGGCTGGATCTGCCCGTCATGGACCACTGCGAGCCGGAGACGGAGACCATCCTGCGGGACATCGCGCTCGCAAATCGGACGGGCGCGCGCTTCCACATCCAGCACGTGAGCCGGAAGGCGAGCGTCGCGGCGATCCGGCGGGCGAAGCGCGACGGCGTGCCCGTCACCTGCGAGACCGCCCCGCACTATTTCGCGCTGAACGGGAGCAGCGGCGCGAAGATGAACCCGCCGCTCGGGTCCGAGGAGGACCGGCTCGCGATCATCGAGGGGCTGCGCGACGGGACGATCGACTGCATCGCGACCGACCACGCGCCCCACGAGAAGGCGGTGAAGGAGGGCATCCCCTATGAGCAGGTGGCGAACGGCGTCATCGGCCTGGAGACGTCACTGGCCGTCTCCTATACGACGCTGGTCGCAGGCGGCTATTTATTATTGGAAGACCTCGTGCGGCTCATGAGCACGCGGCCGGCGGAGATCATCGGGCTGCCGCGGGGGGCGCTCGGGACGCTGCTTTTGGATGTCGAGACGGAATACGCGATCGACAGGGAGGGGTTTTTGTCGAAGGGGCGGAACACGCCGTTTGACGGGATGCTTGTCAGGGGGCGTATTTTGGAGTGGAAAAACGGGACGGAGGATTTGCGTTGATTGATCGGCTGACGGAACGTATTGAGGCCTTGGGGTGCCCGGTGGTGGTCGGGCTCGACCCTACTTTGGAGATGCTGCCGGAGAAACTGCTCGCGGACGCGGTGCGGTCGTACGGGGAGACGCCGGAGGCGGTGGCGTTCGCCTTCCTCAAATTCAACAAGCAGGTCATCGACGCGACATGCGACGTAGTGCCGGCGGTGAAGCCGCAGATCGCGATGTACGAGCGCTATGGGCTGGACGGGCTGCGCGCCTACCAGATGACGTGCGCGTACGCGGCGGGGCGCGGGCTCGTGGTCATCGGCGACGTGAAGCGCGGCGACATCGGCTCGACGGCGGCGGCCTACGCGGCGCACATCCAGCCGCAGGCCCTGTTCGGGCGGGCGTTCGACATCTGGCGGGAGGACGCGATCACGGTCAACCCGTATATGGGCGGCGACAGCGTGGAGCCCTACCTCGAGGTGCTGCGCGGGGCCGACAAGGGGATCTTCGTGCTCGTGAAGACGAGCAACCCCGGCGGCGCGGACGTGCAGGATCTGCGGGTGCAGGCGGCGGCGGGCGCGGCGGGCGCGGCTGCGGATGCCGGCGCCGGCGAAGCCGCAGGCGGGGCGCCCCTGTACGAGCACGTCGCGCGGCTCGTCTCGGGCTGGGGCGCGGATCTCGTAGGCACGTGCGGCTACAGCAAGGTCGGCGCGGTCGTCGGCGCGACCCACCCGGAGGCGGGCGCGCGGCTGCGCGCGCTCATGCCGCGCACGTTCTTCCTCGTGCCGGGCTACGGGGCGCAGGGCGCGACGGCGGCGGACGTGGCGCGCTTCTTTGACAAGGACGGCCGCGGCTGCATCGTCAACTCCTCGCGCGGCATCACGGCCGCGTGGAAAAAGGACGGCGGCGGCGAGGCCTCCGTCGGCAAGGCCGCCCGCGCGGCGGCCATCCAAATGCGCGATGAGATCGCGGGGGCGCTCGGATGGCGGACATGATGTTGGAAATCGAAGATGCGTTCTTCACATATTATTTCCCGGTCGTCTTCTTCATCCCCGGCATCGTCCTGATCCTCGCGTGGCGCTGGCGGTGGAAGAAGACGGAGCCGCAATTCCAGCAGTGGGCGGAGTGGGTCGTCTCCCAGGGCTACCCGCGGCCGATCCGGGAGAGGGGCAAGCTGTTCGTCGTGGCCCTGGTCTTCCTCATCGTGCCGGGCTGCCTCGTCGGGATGCCGATGCTGTCCGCTCTTATTATGTGGCTAACATTCAGGTGATACGCATGAACAGAGGCTCCTACCTTATATTGAATAACGAACGGCTTGCGGACGGCGTATTCGAAATCGTTTTGGAGGCGCCCGAAATAGCCGCCAGGGCCGTGCCGGGGCAGTTTGTGAACCTCTATCTGCCGGGCGGCGCGATGCTGCTGCCGAGGCCGCTGGGCATCGCGGACGTCTCGCCGCCGCGCACGGTGACGCTCGTCTACGCGGTCGTTGGCGCGGGGACGGAGCGGCTGTCGCAGCTGCCGGCAGGGCGCCGCATCTGTGCGATGGGCCCGCTCGGGAACGGGTTCCTCGCAAAAATCCGTTTCACGAGGCTGCTTTTGATCGGCGGCGGTATGGGCGCGGCGCCGCTGCGGTTCGCGGCGCGCCGGTTCCGTGAGCCGGTGCACAGCGAGCTGTATATCGAAGCCTTCCTCGGCTTCGCGGCGGAGCCGTGGGGCCTCGCGTCGTTCGGTGCGGCCTGCGACCATGTGCACGTGGCCTCGGACACGCAGGGCGCTGCCGCCTTCCACGGGACGGTCGTGGATCTGCTGGAGAAAAGGGGGCGGTTCTGCTCTTCCCCCGGCGCGGGCGGCACGCTGGCGCTGGCCTGCGGCCCCATGCCGATGCTGAAGGCCGCCGCCGCGTGGTGCGAGGCGCGCGGCATCCCCCTGCGCGTGAGCCTCGAGGCGCGGATGGGCTGCGGCTACGGCGCCTGCGCCTCGTGCACGTGCGAGACCACCGCAGCGCAGCGCAAGAAGATCTGCACGGACGGACCGTGCTTCGATGCGGAGGAGATCCTATGGTGAGCAAACGGCTGCCCATCGATGTCGATATCTGCGGCGTGCACTGGAAGAACCGCGTCACGACCGCCTCGGGCACGTTTGCCGTGCAGAAGCGCAGCCGGTTCTACGACCCGTCCCAGCTCGGCTGCATCACGACGAAAGGCGTCTCCCCGGAGCCGTGGCCCGGCAACGCCCAGCCGCGCGTCGCGGAGACGTACGGCGGCATGCTGAACGCGATCGGGCTTGAAAACCCCGGCGTGGATTCCTATCTTGAGGGCGATCTGCCGCAGCTCAAGCGGCGCGGCGCCGTCGTCATGGCCAACATCGTCGGGCACGCCGCGGAGGAGTACTGCGCCGTGGCGGAAAAGCTCGCGGGATCGGCGGTCGACCTGCTCGAGCTGAACATCTCCTGCCCGAACGTGAAGGAGGGAGGCATCGCCTTCGGCACGGACGCGAAGACGGCGGCCGCCCTCACCGCGCGCGTCAAGCGGGCCGCCGGGGAAAAGCCCGTGATCGTGAAGCTCTCGCCGAACGTCACGGACATCACGGAAATCGCAGATGCCGTGGTGGACGCGGGCGCGGACGGCCTCTCGCTCATCAACACGCTCATCGGGATGCGCATCGACCTGAAAACGGGCGAGCCCATCCTCGCAAACAAGACCGGCGGCCTGTCGGGCCCGGCCATTCACCCGGTCGCCGTCCGCATGGTCTACGAGGTGCGCAGGAAGCTGCCGCGCGTCCCTATTATTGGAATGGGCGGGGTGATGACGGGCGCGGATGCGTACGAGCTGCTGCTTGCGGGCGCGGACGCCATCGCCGTCGGCACGGCCGCGCTCGCAGACCCGCTGGCGCCGGTGCGCGTCGCGGCCGAGCTTGAGGCATATCTTTCGAAAAATGAATAATATTTTGAATCACTGTTTCGACCCCGCCCGGCTGGGTATAAATGAAATAAGATCGGGGGTGACTGCATGAACACGTTACAGCAAGAGGAAAAAACAGATCGAGGTTACAAGGCGAAATTCGTCTCTTTCCTGCTCCGTTCCGGCGCGCTCCGCTTCGGCGATTTCACGCTGAAGAGCGGCCGCAAGTCGCCGTACATGGTGAACACGGGGCAGTTCAACACCGGGCCTTTGCTCTCGCGGCTCGGGTGTTTCTACGCGAAAGCGATCCACGAGAAGATCGAGCTCGGCATCCTGCCGAAGAAACCGGACGTCATCTACGGCGCGGCCTACAAGGGGATCCCGCTCGCGGCGGCGGCGACGATCGCCTTCTCGGCGGCGTTCGACGAGGAGATCGGCTACTGCTTCAACCGCAAGGAGTCGAAGGACCACGGGGAGGGCGGCCTGCTCGTGGGCATGAAGCCGAAGCCCGGCGACGGCATCCTGATCATCGACGACGTGATGACGGCGGGCACGGCGCTCGGCGAGACCGTCGCCACGCTGAAAAAGGAGGCGCCGGAAGCGCGGATCATCGGCTGCGTCATCGCGGTCGACCGCATGGAGCGCGGCTCGGGGCGGATCTCGGCCGTGGCGCAGGCGCAGTACGAGCACGGCTTCCCAGTGTTTTCGATCGTGGACATCTACGACGTTTTGCACACGCTGAAGGCGGAAGCGCTCGCCGGGCCGGCGGAGATAGCGGCCGTGGAAAAGTACCTGGAGGAGTACCGCGCAGAAAAGCCTTGATTTTCCGCGCTTCGCATGGAATAATATCTTCATTGTCAAGATTTGCTTTGATTTGATGAGATAGGAGAAAAGCATATGAAGTTTTGCACCACTTGCGGAATGCAATTGGAGGATGCGGCTCGTTTCTGCAGCCGGTGCGGCGCGCAGCAGCACGAGGTCGTGATGCAGGCCGTGCCCGCTTATGAGGTGATCCCGCCGGCGCCGATTTTCGCGTCGCCGATCCCCGCGACCGTGCAAGTGCCGGTGCCGGTACCCGTGCCGGTCCCCGCTGCAGAGATCATGCCCGGGCAGATTGCCGGGCAGGAGCCTGTGGCCGCGCCGCCCGCGCCCGCTGCGCCAAGGCCCGCGCCTGTGGCAGCCGCGCCTGAACCCGTTGTCGCTGAACCCGAGCCGGATCCGGGCCCAGCGACGGGCCCCCTGTTTGCCGTGCCGGAGCCCATGCCCGTGGCGGCGCCGGCCGCACCCGTCGCACGGGAGCCCGTGGCGACGCCGGCCCCCGCGCCCATGCCTAAGGCTGTGCCATCCCCTGCGCCCATGCCCGCGGCCGCGCCGGCCCCGGAGCCATCGTACCTGAACCCGCCGACCCCGGAGCCTTCGTATTTGAACCCGCCGGCCCCAGAGCCGTCGTATTTGAACCCGCCGGCCCCAGAGCCATCGTATTTGAACCCGCCGACCCCAGAGCCGTCGTATTTGAACCCGCCGGCTCCAGAGCCGTCGTACCTGAACCCGCCGGCCCCCGAACCATCGTATTTGAACCCACCGGCTCCAGAGCCTTCGTACCTGAACGCGCCCGCGGCCGCGCCTGTGGTTGCACCGGCGCCTGTGGCCGCGCCCGCGCCCGCCGCAACGGCTGCGCCCGCGCCGCCCGCCAAGCCCGCGCCAGCGGCGCCGCATGCGTCCGTGGCGCCGGCGTCCGATCCGCTGGACTTTGTGGACGTCATCACGGGGCTCTCGGCTGGGTCCTTGGCCGCGGCGCAGGCCCCCGCGACGCAGGCCGCCGCGCAGGCCGCCGCGCAGGCGCCGCCCGCCGCCTATGACATCCCGCCCATCGCGGAAGGCGTCCAGCCCGCGCCGAAGCCCGCGCCGCCGGTCGATCTCCGCAAGCTCATCCGCGTCAACAACAACAAGCGCGCGTCGATTTCCGCCGCGATCATCGTGATGCTCATCTTGGGCCTGTTTGCGCCGAAGATCCTATCCTTTCTGAATATTTATTTTTAAACGCAAGGAGGCGCAGGCTTATGCTGGATTTGAATTTAACATCGCAAGAGATCGCCGGGCTGCTCTCGACGGCGGCGACGCTGGCCATCTACCTGCCCGTGATCATCACCGGGTTTGCCCGCTCCCCGAAGGCGCTCTTCGGCGGCCTGCGGTTCGTCTTCATCCTGACGGTCCTCGGCGCGGGGTTCTCCATCTACACCCTGTGGCAGCAGCTGGCGTCCTTCGAGCTCGTCTTCAGCTACATGTACATCCCGACGGTCGCCGCGTCCCTGGTCCTCGTCATCATGGCGATCCTCATCATGGCCAGGCCGTCCGGCGTCCCGGTCATGGTGTTCGCGTACATAGGCTTGGGGGTGTCGATCTTCAACGCCGTGAGGAATGTGATCACGTTCCTGCTGCAGCCGCGCTCGCTCGTCGTCGTGGACGCCAGCTACATCCTGACGTACGTCTCGGTGATCGCTTTCACCGTCGCCGGCATCCTGCTCTACTCGAGCGTCCTGCTCTACAACCAGGCCGCGCGGAAGGTGAAAAAGGCTACTCTCCCGTCCTGAGCGCGATCGCGCCGCCGCGCGCCATGTCCATGATCTCGTAGCCCGACAGCAGCTTGACGAGCACGTCGATCTTGTCCGGCCGGTCCGCGTGCTCGAGCAGGATCGTCGTCTCCGTCACGTCGACGACGCTCGCGTCCATGACCTTCGCCAGGTCGATGATCTCGCTGCGCTCCTTGTCCTTGACGCGCATCTTGATGAGGATGATCTCCCGGCTCGTGCTCATGCCCGGCAGCATGCGCTCGATCTCCAGCACGTCCTCGAGTTTCGAGATCTCGTTCGCCGCGTTGTCGGCGACGTACTCGTCGCCCTCGACGACGACGGTCATGCGCGTGACGCCGTCCTTCAATGTCGGCCCCGCCGTGATGCTGTCGATGTTGAAGCTCCTGCGCGCGAGCAGCGTCGAGATGCGCGAGAGCACGCCGGGCTTGTTTTCCATCAATACGCCGATTGTGTGTTTCATGGGTACGTCCTCCTCTGTTACCATAATGTCATCTTAACACGCGATTCGTCGTGATACAATAACCGCATGCCAGCGAAGTCGACGAAAAGGGCCCGTGAGAGGGCCGAAGAGAGGCGCAGGAAGAACCGGAACCGAGGCGTGTTCGTCGTGGTGCTGTTCGCCATCCTCATCGCGCTCCTGTTCTATCTGTTCAAAGTGATCCTGAACGACGACCCGGCGGGCGGCGGCTCGTCCGGCCCCCTGTTTGGCTGGGGCGGCGGCTCGTCCGCGGACGAAGGGCAGGGCGGCTCGTCCGGCGGTGCGCCTTCCGAGGGGATAGAGCTTCAGGACCCGGGCTACCCCTCCTACTACGACCCCGCGCTCGAGGCGCGCTACGAGGCCTTCGCGGCGGCGCGAGGGGACCTCACGGAGGACGAGGTGTACTGGATGGTCGGCTGCGACCTCGACAAGGACCCCTACACGGACACGCAGCCCGTGCCGGACCCGGAGAGCTACCTGATGCTCGTGAACAAGCACTACTACCTGCCCGAGGATTTCTACCCGTCCGACATGGTCACCGTCGGCGCCACGCAGATGCGCGAGGAAGCGGCGGGCAACCTGAACGACATGATCGACGCGGCCGCCGTCGAGGGCCTGAAGCTCTGGGCGCAGTCCGGCTTCCGCAGCTACGGCTTGCAGGTTGACCTCTACAACAAATATGCGGCGTCCGATGGCAGCGAGGCGGCGGACACCTACAGCGCACGCGCCGGTTATTCTGAGCACCAGACCGGCCTGACGGTCGACCTGAACACGATCACGGATGCCTTCGGCGACACGGCGGAAGGCCAGTGGGTCAAAGAGCACGCCCACGAATACGGCTTCATCATCCGCTACACCGAGGAAAACACCGACGTCACCCTCTACAAATACGAGCCCTGGCACATCCGCTACATTGGCATCGAAGCCGCGACAAGGATGCACGATGAAGGCATCGCCTCCTTCGAAGAATACTGGGTCAAATACGTGAAGTAGCCGGAATCGCATTTGTAACGTTCTTGAATAAATAGGCGTTTCGGATTAGAATGAAGCCAGCAGATAGACGAAAGGAGTTTTTCTAATGGAAGCGCTTATATTGAAAACCACATCGTTTCCGGCTCCGATACGCGAACGGATACATACTTCAAAGGTACGTGTTTCTGAACGTGAAGACGGCGTGATGTTGCTCCCGGTCGAAGACGCTTCGGCAAGGCCGACAAAACTGTTCGGGATGTTCGCGGATACTGAGATGTCCACGGAGGCATATGCTGCGCAAAAGCAGATCGACAAGGAGCTTGAGTAGTGAGCGAAAAATATGTGCTGGATGCATGCGCATTGATTGCGGCACTCACAGAAGAAGAGGGTGCGGATATCGTGGCGGATATTTTTACGGGAGCAATCAATGATCCTGAAGAGATTTCCATCGCCATGCACAGCATCAACATCCTTGAAGTGTATTACGATACGTACAAACGATTAGGAGAAATAAGTGCGAACGGTTTTCTTGAAGAGATGAAAAGAAACCCGGTCGAAATCGT
>JAISTX010000057.1 GCA_031272365.1 Eubacteriales Family XIII. Incertae Sedis bacterium | reverse complement strand
CTCCTCCTGGCGGCGGCCGCAGCCGCGCTGGCGGCGATCGCCGCGCGACGCAAGAAGGAGTCGTAAGGGCCGCAGGGGCGGGCGGCAACCCGCCCGGAAAAAGGACGCAGGGGCGGATGGCGATCCGCCCGGAAAGGGCCGTAGGGGCGGATGGCAATCCGCACGCAGAAGCGGCGCGGCGGCGGCCTGCATCCGCCCGCAAAGGATGCCGCCCCTGGCGGGCGGGCGCGTGCCGCTGCAGCAAAAAGCGTCCTCTGTGGCCAAAAATCGCCGGGATGTGCAGATTCTCATGCCAATATCTGTAAGAACCTGCACATCCCGGCGATTTTTGTCCACCAATGCCCCCCCCGTGCCCCGAAAATCTGCACATCCCGGCGATTTTTGGCCACGGGCAGCATCTGCGGCCGCGCTATCTGCACATCCCGGCGATTTTTGGCCACGGGGGCGGGGTTTTGCTGACACCGGCCCCACCGCCCCCGGCGGTCGGCCGAGGGCGGCCGCCCCAACGTACCTCACGGCGTATCCGGCCACCCCGGCCACCTGCCGCCCCTACGGGCACCCGGGAAGAGAATATGCAAAGGGAGAAAATTCCTGTTGACACACCCACCCCCGGGTGGTAACATTTATAAGCTGTCTTATGAAAAAGCGCGTAAGACAGCTTTTAGATTGTAGTGAAGGCGGAGGCGTGAAATGAGAGTCAAAGTGACCCTGGAATGCACGGAGTGCAAGCAGCGAAATTACGACACAATGAAGAACAAGAAGAACGACCCGGAGCGTTTGGAACTGAAGAAATACTGCAAGTTCTGCCGCCGGGAAACGGTTCACAAAGAAACGAAATAATAGGAGTACGACATGGCTGCCGACAAGGTGAAAGACAAATCCCGCGCACGGCTGAAGGAGCGCCAGAAGGTGATCGCTCCCGCGGCGGCGCACGAGGACAAAGAGAAATCGAAGTCCGCGTTCGCGCGCAACATCCAGCGCCAGAAAAACGAGCAGGCGGCGGCGAAGAAGGCTGCGCCGAAGAACGCCCCCGCACAGCCGCAGGAGAAGAAGGGCGGGCTGCTCGAGTACCTGCGCGGTGTGCGCATCGAAACGAAGAAGGTCGTCTGGCCGACGCGCAAGGAGCTGGTAAACTACACGATCGTCGTGTTCATCGCGTGCGCGTTCTTTGGGCTCTTCCTCTGGGGCGTTGACTCGGGCTTCCTCGCCATCATCCGCGAGGTGTTCGACATCAACATGGTCACCGACACCGCGGCGGCCATCGTGTAAAGCAGGCGGACGACATGACGGACGAAACCACGAAAAACGAAATAATGGACGACCGCAGCATCTTCGCGCAGGACGCGGAAGACGATGTCTACGACGACAGCAACAAGGACGCGCCCCGGTGGTACGTGATCCACACGTATTCGGGCCACGAGCAGAAGGTCAAGCAAAACATCGAGAAGCTCGTCGAAAACTCGAGCGAGGAAAGCCACCTCAAGGACAAGATCCTCAAGGTCATCGTGCCGATGGAGGACTACGTCGAGATCAAGGACGGGCAGCGCAAGCTCAAGACGCGCAAGACGTTCGCGGGCTACGTGCTTATCAAGATGAAGGTCGACAACGAGAGCTGGTACCTCGTGCGCAACACGCAGGGGGTCACGGGCTTCGTCGGGCACGGCATCGAGCCGGTGCCGCTCACGAAAGAGGAAGTGCGCCGCATGGGCATCGAGAAGGTGTACATCGAGCTCGACATCCACGTGGGCGACAGCGTGAAGGTCATCAACGGGCCGTTCGAGGGCGTCACGGGCGTCGTCGAGGAGGTCAACCCGGACAAGGAGACGCTGAAGGCGCGGATTTCGATGTTCGGGCGGGATACGTCCGTGGAGCTGGTGTATGACCAGATAGAGCAGATCTAATTCATCCATTATCAGGCAATCGAAATAGATACTATTAGAGAAAGGAGGTAACGGAGCGATATGGCGAAAAAGATAGATGGTTATATAAAGCTGCAGATCCCTGCAGGCGGCGCAAACCCTGCGCCCCCGGTGGGGCCCGCGCTCGGCCAGAAGGGCGTCAACATCATGGACTTCTGCAAGCAGTTCAACGCGAAGACGCAGGATCAGGCGGGCACGATCATCCCGGTGGTCATCACGGTGTATGCCGACCGGTCGTTCAGCTTTATTACAAAGACGCCGCCCGCAGCCGAAATGCTGAAAAAGGCTGCAAACGTACCGGGCGGATCCGGCGAGCCGAACCGCCGCAAAGTGGCGAAGGTCACGGCAGCGCAGGTCGAGGAAATCGCAAAGACGAAGATGCCGGATCTGAACGCAAACACAGTGGAAGCGGCCGCCGCGATGATCCGCGGGACGGCGCGCAGTATGGGGATCACCGTAGAGGACTGACCCCGTGGGAGGCCCTGCCCGATTTGAATAACAAATTCGGGAAGAGCCGTGAAGACCACGAATGGAGGTAAACGACATGCCAAAGAGAGGCAAAAAGTATCGGGAGGCTGCGGCGCTGATCGAGCGCCAGACGCTGTATGACGCGGGCGAAGCGTTCGACCTCGTCATCAAGGCGGCGCCCGCGAAGTTCGACGAGACCGTCGAAGTGCACCTGAAGCTCGGCGTCGACGGGCGCCACGCGGACCAGCAGGTGCGCGGCGCGATCGTCCTGCCGCACGGCACGGGCAAATCGCAGCGCGTGCTCGTGTTCGCGAAGGGGCCGAAGGAAGTCGAGGCGAAGGAAGCCGGCGCGGACTATGTCGGCGCGGAGGAGCTCGCCGAGAAGATCCAGAAGGAAAGCTGGTTCGAGTTTGACGTCGTCGTCGCGACGCCGGACATGATGGGCACGGTCGGCAAGCTGGGCAAGCTGCTCGGCCCGAAGGGGCTCATGCCGAACCCGAAGTCCGGCACGGTCACGATGGACATCGCGAAAGCGCTGGAGGAGATCAAAGCCGGTAAGGTCGAGTACCGCCTCGACAAGACCAACATCATCCACACGCCGATCGGCAAGGTGTCGTTCGGCACGGAAAAGCTGTCGGACAATTTCAACGCCCTCGTCGACGCGGTTGTCAAGGCGAAGCCGGCGGCGGCAAAGGGACAGTACCTCAGGAGCGTCACGGTCGCATCGACCATGGGCCCCGGGGTCAAGGTCAACCCGGCGAAGCTCGGGAACAACTAAACACCAACCGCCGCCCCGCGGGCACAGCCCCGGAGCGGCGCTGGTCATACAGAACCGTAGACAGCAGGCACACCCATAAGCCCTGCCGAGGTTTCGAAAGGAATATTCCTGTCGGCCTGTTTGCGGAAACAAATAGGCCGTTTTTTTCGGCCGGAAAGGAGAACATATGCCATCACAGCAACACTTACAGGAGAAGGAAGCGGTCGTTGCGGAGATCAAGGGCAAGATCGAAAACGCCAGCTCGATCGTCGTGCTCGACTACATCGGCACCACGGTCGCCCAGGCGGACGCCATGCGCAACAAGCTGCGCGAGGCGGGCGTGGACTACAAGGTCTACAAAAACACGCTCATGAAGCGCGCGATCGCGGGCACGGACAACGAGAAGCTTTCGGAAGTGCTCGACGGCCCGAGCGCGTTCGCGTTCGGCGCGGACGACGCGATCGCCCCGGCGCGCGTGCTCGACGCGGTCATCAAGGAGTACAAGAAGATGGCCTTCAAGGCGGGCATCATCGAAGGGGTCTACTACGACGCGGAAGGCGTGAAGCAGATCGCGCAGATCCCGTCGCGCGACGTGCTCATCGCGAAATTCCTCGGCAGCATCCAGAGCCCGATCGGGAAGCTCGTGCGCACGTTCGCGGCCATCGCGGACGCAGCCCCGGCAGCCCCCGCAGAGGAAGCCCCGGCGGCTCCGGCAGAGGCGGCGGAGGCTCCGGCCGAAGCTGCGGCGGACGCCCCCGCAGAGGAAACAGCACCGGCGGCGGACGCCCCGGCTGAGGACGCAGCCCCCGCAGAGGAAGCGCCCGTAGCAGAGGCGGAGGCTCCGGCCGAAGCCCCGGCGGAGGAAGCGGAAGCCGCCCCGGCGGAGGCAGAAGCGCCCACAGAAGCAGCAGCACCGGCAGAGGCGGAGGCCCCTGCGGAAGAAGCATAGAAAGGAGAACGAAATGGACGTTCAAAAGATCATTGAAGAAATCAAGGGCGCGACAGTCCTCGAAATCAACGAGCTCGTGAAGGCGTGCGAAGAGGAGTTCGGCGTCTCGGCGGCGGCTCCCGTCATGGTGGCCGGCGCGGGCGGCGCGGCAGGCGGCGCAGCGGCGGAAGAGGAGAAGACGGACTACATCGTCGAGCTCACCGAGATCGGCGCGGAGAAGGTCAAGGTCATCAAGGTCGTGCGCGAGATCACGGGCCTCGGGCTGAAGGAAGCCAAGGACCTCGTCGACAGCGCGCCCTCCACCATCAAGGAAGGCATCGAGAAGGCGGAGGCGGAAGGCTACGCCAAGCAGATCGAAGAGGCGGGCGGCAAGGCAACGCTCAAATAGCGGCGGTTATTATTATTCAAAAAAAAGAGGGCCCGCGGCGGACGGCTGCGGGCTTTCTCTATGAATGCGCGGGAGGGCCTTTTTGCGTCCGGGCGTCTTTCGTGCTACTATAAGCAGGTACGAAAAAGATCAAAGGAGGCGCGATATGCTATCGAAACAATTGACGGATGATTTTTGGTGGGTGGGAAACCTCGACCCGGACCTGCGGGTGTTCGACATCGTGATGCATACGGACTATGGCACGAGCTACAACAGCTACATCCTCAAGGGCAAGGGGAAGACGGTGCTCTTCGAGGCGGCGAAGGAGCCGTTCTTCGATATTTATATGAAGAAGATCGAGGAGGTCTGCCCGGTCACGGACATCGACATCCTCGTCGTCGACCACACGGAGCCGGACCACACGGGCTCGATCGAGAAGATGCTCGACCTGAACCCGAAGCTGAAGATCCTCGGCACGATGGGCGCGATCAACTTCCTCAAGGAGGTCACGAACAAGGAGTTCGACGGGCAGGCGGTCAAGGACGGCGAGACGCTCGACATCGGCGGGCGCACGCTCACGTTCATCACGGCGCCGAACCTGCACTGGCCGGACACGATGTTCACCTACGTGCCCGAGGAGGGCATCCTCGTGACGTGCGACGCGTTCGGCGCGCACTACTCCTACGAGGGGATCGTCAACGACGATCACATCGACAAAGAGTCGCTCATGAAGACGACGATCTACTATTTCGATAACATCATGGGGCCGTTCAAGGAAGACGTGGTGCGGGCGTGCGAGAAGATCAAGGACCTCGATGTCAAGATCGTAGCGAACGGGCACGGGCCGGTGCTCACGAACAACCCGCGCGAGATGATCGACCTCTACCACACGTGGGCGGCCGCCAAGACGAAGTTTGCAAAGAAGACGGTCATCATCCCGTATGTGTCGGCCTATGGCTACACGAAGAAGCTCGCGGAGGCGATCAAGGGCGGCATCCAGGAGGCGGGCGACATCGACGTGAAGCTCTACGACATGGTCTACTCGGACCTGGCGGAGGTGCTCGGCGCGATCGCGCGCGCGGACGGGTTCCTGCTCGGCACCCCGACGATCGTGGGCGAGGCGCTGCCGCCGATCTGGGACATCGCCGTGCGGCTCAACGCGCGGGAGGTGCAGGGCAAGCCTGCGGGCGCCTTCGGCTCCTATGGCTGGAGCGGGGAGGGCGTGCCGCACATCATCGAGCGGCTGAAGCAGGTCAAGGTGGACCTCGTCGGCGAGGGGCTGCGGTTCCGCTTCAAGCCGAACGACGCGCAGCTCGCGGAGGCGGCCGCCTACGGCAAGGGCTTCGGGCTCAAGGTGCTTGAGCCGGAACCGGACCGGAAGCAGTGACGGGCGGCCATGGGCGCGGCGAAGAACTTTGATGCGATCATCATCGGCGGCGGGGCGTCCGGCCTCGCCGCCGCTGTTACGTATTTGCGCCGGCCGGACGCGGGCGCGCTGCTCCTGATCGAGGCGAAGGAGGAATGCGGGCGCAAGATCCTCGCGACGGGGAACGGGCGCTGCAACGTGAGCAACCTCTCGGCCGACGGTTTCGAGGACATCGAGGTCTTCTTCGAGAGCCTCGGCGTGCTTTTCCGCGTGGAGGAGATGGGGCGCGTGTACCCGATGAGCGGCAAGGCGTCGTCGGTGCGCGACGCGCTCGTGTATGCGCTGGGGCACACGCCGGGGCAGGCTGCGGCCTACCCCGCGCCGACCGGCAAATCCACGGAGAAGGGCAAGCCCATGACCCTGTCCGTCGTGCGGCGCCCTTCGGCGGCGACCGTCGAGGTGCAGGTGGGGCGCCGCGTGGCTTCGGTGGAAAAATCCGCGGACGGCGTGTTCTCCGTGAAGGACGGGGAGGGCCGGGTGAGCCGCGCCCGGCACGTCCTCATCGCCACGGGCGGGAAAGCCGGCCCGGCGTTCGGGAGCTACGGGGACGGCTACGCCTTCGCCCGGGCCTTCGGGCACAAGATTGAAACGATACACCCCTCGCTCGTCCCCCTGGCGTACGCGGAGGAGGAGCGCGAGGCGCTGTCCAGGCTGAAGGGCGTGCGCGCGCGCGTGGGCGCCTCCCTCGAGATCGACGGGTGGTATACGACGGGCGCGGACGGCGAGGTGCAGTTCACGGCGGACGCGCTGTCGGGCATCGTGATCTTCGACATCAGCACGGCGATGCCGAAGTCCATCATCGAGGGCAAGCCCTCCGTGTGCGTGCGGCTCGACCTGGTGCCCGGCGCGAAAAAGGAGGAGCTGCAGGAGATGATGCGCCTCCACGACGGGTTCTGGCTCGAAGGCGTCATGGACAAACGGCTGTCAGACTGGATCGTGGAACGCGGGAAGGGGGACATAGAGAGGATCGCGCTCTACGCAAAATGCCTTTCGGTGCCGATCTCCGGCACGAAGGGCTGGAAGGACGCCCAGGTCACGCGCGGGGGCGTGGTGCTCGACGAGGTCAGCCCGCGGACGGGCGAGTCGAGGCTCTGCCCCGGCCTGTTCTTCGCGGGCGAGGTGCTCGACGAGGACTTCGTCTGCGGCGGCTTCCACCTGAGCCAGGCCTGGACGACAGGCATGCGCGCGGGGGCGCATTTGTAGATAACAATTGAAAGGATTGCGATGATGACAAAATACAGGCCTACGATGCTGATGATTTTGGACGGGTTCGGCTACAGCGAATCCGCCTACGGGAACGCGGTGCTGGCCGCCGAAACGCCGAACCTCGACGCGCTCGCGGCGGCGCACCCGCACACGCTGATCCACCCGAGCGGGCGGTGGGTCGGGCTGCCGGACGGCCAGATGGGCAACTCGGAGGTCGGCCACCTGAACATCGGCGCGGGGCGCGTCGTCTACCAGAGCCTCACGCGCATCACGAAGGCGATCGAGGACGGCGATTTTTTCCATAACGAGGCGCTCGCCGGCGCGATGCAAAACGCCCTCGCTGAAGACGGGCGCGCGCTGCATCTGATGGGGCTGCTCGGGCCCGGCGGCGTGCACAGCCACACGGACCACCTGCTTGCGCTCGTGGAGATGGCGAAGAAAGCCGGCCTCGCGGGGCGCATCTTCATCCACTGCTTCCTGGACGGGCGCGACACGCCGCCGCGCTCGGCGGAGGAGTTCCTCGCGGATCTCGAGGCGTCGCTCGCGCGGATCGGCGCGGGGGAGGTGGCCTCGATCTGCGGCCGCTACTACGCGATGGACCGCGACAACCGCTGGGAGCGCGTGCAGCTCGCCTACGACATGCTGACGGGGACGGGTTTTGCCGCGCCGCCTTTTGCCTCATCCGCAGACGCCATCGCAGCCGCCTATGCCGCGGGCGAGAACGACGAGTTCGTGAAGCCGGTCGCCGTGCGGGGCCCGGGCGCAGCCGCGCCCGCCGCCGTGAAGGACGGTGACTCGGTCGTGTTCTTCAATTTCCGGCCGGACCGGGCCAGGGAGCTGACGCGCGCGTTCACGGAGCCGGCGTTCGACGGCTTCAAGCGCGCCCAGGTCCTGGAGGGCCTCTACTTCGTGACGATGACCGAGTACGACGCGACGCTGTCCCACGTGCACATCGCCTACCCGCCGGAGGAGATCAAGAACACCTTCGGCGAATACCTCTCGGGCCTCGGCCTGAAGCAGCTGCGCATCGCGGAGACCGAGAAGTACGCGCACGTCACCTTCTTCTTCAACGGGCAGATCGAGGAGCCCTACCCGGGGGAGGACCGCGTCCTCATCCCGTCTCCCAAGGTCGCGACCTACGATTTGAAGCCGGAGATGAGCGCCTACGAGGTCGCGGACAGGGCGGACCAGGAGATCCGTTCCGGCAAATACGACGTCATCATCCTCAACTTCGCCAACTGTGACATGGTCGGCCACACGGGGGTGTTTGACGCGGCGGTCAAGGCCGTCGAGGCCGTCGACGCCTGCGTCGGGAAGCTCGTCCGCGCGATAGAGGACGTCCACGGGCAGCTGCTGCTCACGGCCGACCACGGCAACGCGGAGCAGATGCTGGACGCGGACGGCGAGCCGTTCACGGCGCACACGACCAACGACGTGCGCCTCATCCTCGTGCGCGAGGACGATGGGGGCCTGCGTCTGAAGGACGGCGGCGCGCTGTCCGACCTCGCGCCGACGCTGCTCGAGATGATGGGGATCCCCCAGCCGGCGGAGATGACCGGCAAGAGCCTGCTGGTCAAATAGGCCGCCCCCCGGCGCTTCCTTAGGCGTTCATGTCGACGACGAGGTCCTCGGCGCGGACGACGCGCAGATCCTTCTTGTTGAAGATGTCGTAGATGACGGGCACGACGAACATCGTCGTGAGCGTCGCGTAGAGCAGGCCGCCGATGCAGACGATCGCGAGCGGCTGCATCATCTCCGAGCCGTCGCGGGTGCCGAGCGCCATGACGGACAGCCCGAGGACCGTCGTCAGCGCCGTCATGAGGATCGGGCGCATACGCGCGGCGCCGGCCTCCCGGATGGCTTCGACGCGCTCCTTCCCCTCCATCCGCAGCTGGTTGATGTAGTCCACCAGCACGATCGCGTTGTTGACGATGACGCCGACGAGCATCACGAAGCCGACGAGGGAGATGACCGACAGCACCTTCCCGGTGATGAGCAGCGCGAGGAAGCCGCCCGTGAACGCGAGCGGGATCGAGAACATCACGATGAAGGGGCTCTTCAGCGACTGGAACTGCGCGACCATGATGAGGTAGACGAGCAGGATTCCGAGTATGAGCATCCAACCGAGGTCTTTGAAGGCGTCCATGATCGTCGAGCCCTCGCCCGTTATTGCATAGGTGACACCGGCGGGCAGCTGCGCCGACGGGAGCCTCGCCTCGATCTGGTTTTGCACGAGCGTCACGTTGCCTTCCTCGGCGATGGTGACGCCGACGGTGATCTGCCGCTTCTGGTCCACGCGCGTGATCGTCGCCGGGGACTCGGCCTCCGTGATCGTCACAAGGTCGCGGAGGTGGACCTCCTCCACGTCGCCGTTCTTCTTCGTCACGTTGAAGGAATAATTTTCGATGTAGCCCGGCGTCAGATCCTCCTCCTCGCCGTTTTCCAGGACGACCTCGTACGTCCGGTTCTTCCAGCCGACGGAGATCGCGGTGCGCTCCTTCGTCAGGGCGTTCGACACCTGCGCGAAGACCTGCGCCACCGTCAGCTCGTATTCGGCGGCCTTCGCGCGGTCGACGGAGTAGCGGAGCTCCGACACGGCGTCCTCGAGCCCGTTGGACACTTCCTCGATGCCCGGGATGCCTTCGATCGCGGCCTCCGTGATCCGCGCCGCCTCCATCAGGTCGTCCAGGTCGTCGCCGTTCAGGTCGATGGTGATGCCGGCCCCGGAGAGGGCGGACATATCCATCATCTGCGCGGGCTCCACCTCGATCTCGGCGTCGATGCCCTCCACCGCCTTCTCGATCGCCTTGTTGACCTCCGCGGCGGGCCTGCTCCCGTCCGTGAGGATGTAGGAGGTGGACGTGGTCTCCGCGGAGTCGTCGCCGCTGTCGAGCGCGCCCAGCCCCATGAGGCTGTTCATCGTGTTGTCGCCCGCGATCGCGCCGATCGTCTCGATGCCGTCGACCTCGCCGACGCGCGCGATCATCTCGTCCGTCGCCGCGCGCAGATCCTCAAACGTGCCGCCCTCGGGCACCTCCACGATGGCCGTCAGCTGGGTCGTGTCGCTTTCCGGCATGTATTCGAAGCCGCGCTGCATGACGACGAAGATGCTGCCGCCGAGCAGGAAGACGACGAGGAGCAGCACGACCGCCTTGCGCCGGAGCGCGAAGACGAGCACTTTGTCGTAGAGGCCCAGCATGCGTTTGAGCAGCTTGCCCTGCTTCGGCTCCATCTTGGCGAACAGGCCGCTGGCCATCGCCGGAACGAGCGTGAGCGCGATGAGCAGGCTCGCGAGCAGCGCGTAGGCGAGCGTGAGCGCCATGTCCGTGAACAGCTTGCGCGTCATCCCCTCCACGAAGACGATCGGGACGAAGACGCAGATCGTCGTCAGCGTGGAGGACGTGATGGCCCCCGCCACCTGGCTCGCGCCCGTCACGGCCGCCTTCACCGCATTATAGCCCAGCGTGCGCAGGCGGAAGATGTTCTCGATGACGACGATGCTGTTGTCGACGAGCATGCCGACCGCCACGGCAAGGCCGGAGAGCGAAATAATATTGATCGTCACCCCCGAGAAATACATGAGCACGATCGCGAACGCGAGGCTGATCGGGATGCTGCACAGCACGACGAAGGTCGGCCGGATGTCGCGCAGGAAGAGGAACAGGATGAGGATTGCGAAGAGCGCCCCCCAGCCGAGGTTCTCCGCGACCGTGCCGACGACCTGGTAGATGTAGCTGCCCTGGTCCATGAGCGTCGTGAAGGTGAGCCCCTCGTACTGCCCGGACAGTTCGTCGAACCGCTCCTTGATGTTGTTGGACACCTCCGCCGTCGCGTAGGCGCTCTGCTTGCTGAAGATGGCCACGACGCCGTCCTGCCCGTTGATCTTCGCGTAGAGCTTGTCCAGGTTGTCGCTCATGAAGACATCGCAGACGTCCTTCACCTTGACGGGCAGCATGCTGTCGAAGCCCATGTCCATGAGCACGAGCTGCTCGAAATCCTCCTGCGAACCGACCTCGTTGCCGACGCGCACGAGGATGTCCTCATTGCCTTCCTGCACATAGCCGGCCGGCATCGAGAAGTTTTGCGCCTTGAGGATCCCCGTGAGCAGGTCCATCGTGAAGAGCCCGCTGATGTCCGCGCGCTCCACGGCGGTGTCCTTCGCCTCCTCGATCTGCTCCAGGCCGCTGTCGATCTGGGCGAGCGCCGCCTCCATCTGTATCTCCGCGGCCGCGATCTGCGCCGCGCCCGCCGACATCTCGAACTCCGCCGTGATGACGCCTTTCTCCAGCTGCGCCTGCGCGTCCTTCAGCGCCGCGGCGCCCTGGTCGACCATCGCGAGCTTGCTCTCCGCGTCGGCGACGGCCGCCTGCGCCTCCTGCTTCGCCTCGGCGAATTCCACGGCGACCCCTGCCGCGATCTGGTCGTACTGCGCCTCGACCTGCGCCTTGATCAAGTCCTCCGTCCCCGGCGGGAGCGTCGCCCCCGAAGCCGCTGCGGCCGCCGCCGCGTCGTCGATCGCCTTGTCGATGGCCTCCTGGATCGCCAGCTGCGTCGCCTCGCTCTCCGCGCGCTCGATCGCCTCCAGACCGAGGTTCGCCGCCATCTGCTGCGCCGTGAGCGCGATCTTGCCCTGCGTCAGCTCGGATTGCTTCGCCGCGATCTCCGCCGCGCCTTCGCCCGCCTTGTTCGCGAGCTCCTTCAGCCCGTCGCGCAGCTTCGTGTCGCCGTCCTTGACCTCGTCGAGCTTGTCCTCGAGCTCGTTTTGCGTGTCGCGAAGCTCCTGCTCCTGCTCTATGAATTCGTCGAGCACCGCCTGCTCCACCTGCGCGTTCAGCACGTCGATCTTGTCCTGCCGCACCACGGCGTGCACCTGCTCCGACACGAGCCCGCTGACGTTGACCGCCGCCACGCCCTCGATGCCCTCGAGCTTCGCCTGCAGGTCGTCCTTCACGAAGTCGGAGAGCTGCCCCGTGTCCATGCCGTCCCGCCCCACGGCCGTGACGATGACCGGCATCATGTCCATGCTCATCTTGATGATGAGCGGCGAGCTGACCGTCTCGTCGAACCCGCTCTTCACCTGGTCGACCGTCTGCAATAGGTCGACCGTCATCGCCTCCAGGTTGACGTCCTGGGAAAACTCCAATTGAATAATGGAGACGTTGTCGTTGGATTGGCTCATGAGGCCCTCGAGGTTCTCGAGCGAGGCGACGGCCTGCTCGAGCGGCTTCGTCACGTCCTGCTCAACCTTCTCCGGCGAGGCGCCCGGGTACGTTGTGACCATGAGCACGTAGGGGAATTCGAGCTCGGGCAGAAGCTCCGGCGTCATGTTCCGGAACCCCCCGTAGCCGAGGATGAATACGGCCGCGATCATCACGAAGACCGTGAAAGGGCGTTTGACGCTGAGCTTGATCATTGCGCGCCCTTACACCAATCCGAGCCCTTGCAGCGATCCGCGATCTCGAGGAAGCGCCGCGTCGTGCGCAGGAAATCCCGCGTGTCCGCCTCCCCGAGCTCGGAGAGAACCATTTCCATCTGGGAATAATGCTGTTGCAGCAGCTCTTTCGCCCGCGCAACGCCGCGCTCCGTCAAGGTGACGAGCATGCGCCTGCGATCGTTCGGGTTGACCGCGCGGACGACGAGCCCTTTCTTTTCAAGGGTGGCGAGCAGCTTTGCGATCCGGGCCGAGCTGCTGCCCGAGGCTTTGCTCAGCTCCGTGGGCTGGATGGCCTCTTTTTTCATGTACAGATAATGGAGCGCAAACATCTCGCCCTGCGCAAACTGCATGAAATGCTGCATGGCGCGCCTCTGAAACTGCCCGACCATTTGCTCGAGCTCCTGCAAGGCAGCAGGAATGTAATCTTTCTCCATCAATCTGTCACCCTAATATCTCGTCAAAAATAACTAACAGTGTTAACAAAATAGCACTGTATGGCGGCAATGTCAAATGTATCTCGATTAAAACTGGATTAAATCTGGTCCTGCAGGATCTGGAGCAGCTCCGGGACGAACTGCTTCTTGCGCGAGACGACGCCCTTCAGGGTGACGCGGCCGCCCCCGGCGGGCTTCTGGAAAGCGGCCTCGATCAGGTCCGCCGCGCCCTCGCCGGCGAAGATCACGTCGCTCTCGCCCGCGGGGATGTTCGTGAGCAGGGAGAAGACCATGTCGACGCCTTTCTTTTCCATCACGCCCGCGAGCGCGTCCGCGAGCGCGGGGAGCCGTTGCTCGAGCCCCTCCCGGTCCATGAAGTTGATCTGGCTGATGCCGAGCGCCTTCTCGCCCACGTGGAAGACCTTGAAGTCCTTCTGCAGGAGATCGGCGGGGTCCGCGCCGTCCGCGTCCGCCCCGGCGCCCGCCGAGAACATCCTCGGCGCGTAGTCCTCGATGTCCACCCCGCAGAGGTTGGCGAGCAGGGCGCAGGACGTCCGGTCCTGCTGCGTCGTCGTCGGCGACCGGAACTGGAGCGTGTCGGAGAGGATGGCGGAGCACAGGAGCCCCGCGATCTCCTTCGGCGGCTCGATGCCATGCTCGCGGAAGATGCCGTAGACGATCGTGCACGTCGAGCCGAAGGGCTCGTTGCGGAAATAGACGGGGTCGATCGTCTCGATCGGCGCGAGCCGGTGGTGGTCGATGATCTCGAGGATCTGCGCCTCGTCGATGCCGTCGACGGCCTGCGAGCGCTCGTTGTGGTCGACGAGGATAGCCTTGCGCTTCGGCGCGTCGAGCAGGAAGCGCCGCGAGATCATGCCGATGTATTTGCCGTCGTCCCCGAGGACGGGGAAGTCGCGGTGCCGCTTCTTCGACATGACCTTCTTCACGTCGGAGAGCAGCGTGTGCGGCGAGAAGGAGATGATGCCCTCCTGCGCCATCGCGAAGCGCACGGGGATCGCCTGGTTGATCAGGCGCGCGGCCGTGAAGGTGCTGTGCTGCGTCGTGACGACGACGGCCCCCCGCTCGCGCGCGAGGTTCTTGATCATGTCCGTGACGCGCGCGCCCATCGTGACGATGAGGCAGGCCGCGTTCTTGTACAGGGCGATGCGCTGCAGCTCGTCCCGGTTCGAGACGATGACGATGTCGTGGGGCTCGGTGTATTCCGCGAAGAGGTCGTCCTCGCTCGCGGCGATGGTGACCTTGCCCTGCGTGAGCCGTTTCCCCTCCTCCCCGATGAGGATGGTGCCGTCGAGCACGTGCGCGACGTTCCCGAGCGGCGTCTGCGCCTCCGAGAGGATCGTGGGCCGGTTGTTGTCGAGGTAGACCTTGCCGATGTCCTTGACGGTGACGAGGCCGAGCAGGTCCCCGCCCTCCGCCACGGGCAGCGTGACGATATTCCTTTCCTTCATGAGCGCCCATGCCTCGCGCAGGCTCATGTCCTGCGGCACGCCCGGCAGCCGCCGGATGTCGATGTCCTCGATGCGGGCCTTGACGTCCTCGAGCAGGCAGGGCACGTCCACGCCGAAATGCGCGAGCACGAAGGCCGTCTCCTCGTTCAGCCGCCCCGCGCGGCAGGGGATGTAGGTGTTGCCCGGGTCGAGCGCGTTCTTCAGCCAGGCGTACGCGATGGCCGCGCAAATGCTGTCGGTGTCCGGGTTCTTGTGCCCGACGACGACGATCTTCTCGCGCTTCGCGTCCGCCCCGTCCGCGCCGCCCCCGCCGTGCAATTCGCGGAACAGCGCGTCGTAGGCAGCGTCGGCTTCTTCTTTTGTATGCCCGCCCACCGGGTCGTAGTCGTTGTCCATGAGCGTATGATAACACAATTATTGCATTCCCACCCGCAGCGCCCAGCTGAGTGTGGTATACTGGTCAACATGATATCTACGATAACATCTTTGGTCAAATCCAGATCGCTCCTCTACAAAGACCTGGTCGTCGACGCAGTGCTCGGCACCATCAAGGGGATTCCGTTTGAAATACACAACGGAGAGGTGGAGTGGTTCGGTGGGCGCAGCCCGTGGGACGAGTCGCACGCGGAGCCCGGCGGCGACGCGCAGGACGGCGAGAAGAAGACGGTCTACGTCCTCCTCACGAAGCGCGTCAGCGTCACGTCGATGATCCTGCGCCTGTTCCTGTGGGACAGCTACACGCATTCCTCGATCGCGCTCGAGCAGGAGGGGCCGATGTACAGCTTCAACCCGGTCCAGGGCTTCACGGTGGAGCGCCCGATCGGCAAGAAGCGGCCGGACGTCTCCTGCAAGCTCTACCAGATCGAGGTCTCGCCGCAGGCCTTCTCGGAGCTCGAGGCGCGCATCCGCTGGTTCGAAGCCCACCCCGGCGAGTACAAATTCAACTACCTCGGCCTCGTGCTGACGATCCTGCGCATCCCCGTGGGGATCGGCAACCGCTACTACTGCTCCCAGTTCATCTCGACGCTGCTCTCCAACACGGAGGCGACGGAGCTGCGCAAGCGCCCCAACCATTACCTCCCGGCCTACTTCAAGCGCGAAAAGGACATCAAGCTCACCTTCAAAGGGGAAATAGGCGACCTGAACGCCCGCGACACGGAATAGACGCACCGATTTTCAATCGAGTTCGCGGG
>JAISTX010000043.1 GCA_031272365.1 Eubacteriales Family XIII. Incertae Sedis bacterium | reverse complement strand
GCCTCTTCGCACTGGAAGATGTACTCGTTCGGCACGAAGACGTTGTCGAAGACGACGAGCGCCTCCTGGCCGCCGAACTGCTTGTTGCCGAGGTCGACGTCCGCGCCCGGCTCGAGCTTGCGCGTGTCGCACGACTGCCGCCCGTAGACCATGAACAGCCCCGGCGCGTCCGAGGGCACGGCGAAGCTGACCGCGTACGCCTTATCCTCCTCGCTGACCGCCTGCGTCGGCATGATGAGATGCCAGTGGGAGTTGATCGAGCCCGTCTGGTGCGCCTTCGCGCCGCGCACGACGATGCCGTCCGGGCGCTTCTCGACGACGTGCACGAACAGGTCGGCGTCCGCCTGCGCGCCCTGGCCCTTGCCGCGGTCGCCCTTCGGGTCCGTCATCGCGCCGTCCACGGTCAGGTCCAGATCCTGCACCATCGTGAGGAAGCGCTTGAAGTTTTCGTGGTAATGCGTGCCGCATTTCTGGTCCGTCTCGTACGTCGTCGAGAAGACCGCGTTGAAGGCGTCCATCCCGACGCAGCGCTGGAAGCAAGACGCCGTCTTGCGCCCGAGCAGCCGCTGCATCTTGACCTTCTTGATCAGGTCCTCCGTGCTCTGGTGCAGGTGCGAGAAGCGGTTGATCTTGTTGCCCGTCAGGTTGCTCGTCGCCGTCATCAGGTCCGCGTGCTGCGGATCGTGCGCCAGGTCGTACGTGATCGCCACGCAGTTGATCGACGGCCTTATGATCGGATGGTCGACCCAGTTTTTCTCCTCCTTGCCGAAAATGTAGACTTTCGTCCCCAGCTTCCGCAGGCTCTCAATATATTGCGCTCCGGTCATCAATGGCATGCTTCTACCTCCCTTAAAATAATTATCTATAGTACAGCAATTAAATGATCATATCGTGTGCGCTCATCGCAAGAAAAAGTATACCACATTGGAGCCGAACTCGCCGGTCTGGAAACGACGGATTCGCCCTGTGACTTCGGCAACTGCCTTCGCCGTACTATACCATTTTTCAATCGAGTTCGCGAGCCAACGCGCAATCCGCGAACTCGATGCAGTATTGGCAAGAAAACAGCCTCCTACACTACCGATTTTCAATCGAGTTCGCGGATTACAAACCAATCCGCGAACTCGATGCAGTTTTGGTAGCGTTCGCTACTGCGTTCCGATTTGCTGTTTTAAAGGTTGCCGCTCGCCTGCGGCTCGCGGCTTTGGATTTGATTTTTGGATTCCGGGTCAGCGGTAGAGTGCCACGCGCTGAAGCGCTGCACTCCTCGCATGGCACCTTCCAGCGATTTGCTTGCGCAAATCGGGATAGGTGCCCTTGTCGATTCACGTGGTATACTCTGTTCTATGTGGAGCGGTCTGGAAAGCGTAGGCGTCATACTCATCATTATTGCCATCGGCTTCTTTTTCACGTACAAGCATGTATGGCCGGAGCGCACGGCGGACGGGCTGTCGGCCATCGTCGTCAAGCTCTCCGCGCCCTGCCTCGCCGTCACGAGCATCACGGCGCGCTTCGACCGGGAGCTGCTCGCGTCGTCCCTGCTGCTGCTGCTGCTCGCCGCGCTCCACCTGCTGGCGATGTTCCTGATCGGGAAGGGGGCCGCGCGGGCGCTGCGCCTCAGCGGCGGGCGGCGGGCGGTCTTCGAGGTGAGCTTCACCTTCTCCAACGTCATCTTCATCGGGCTCCCCATCAACCAGATCGTCTTCGGGGAGGAGGGGGTGCCCTTCCTCTTCGCCTACTACATCCTGTCGCTGGCGACGTTTTGGGGCTTCGGCGCCGCCAAGATCGCGGCGGCCGGGTCGGATCCGGAGCGGGCCGCGCCGTCCCTCCGGAAGGTCTTCAACCCGGGCTTCCTCGGCGTGCTGCTCGGCGCGGGGCTCGTGCAGGCGGGCCTTTCCCTCCCGCCCGTGCTGGACACGGGGCTCGGCTACCTCGCCGCGCTCACGGTGCCGCTCTCGCTGCTCGTCATCGGGGCGAACCTGACCGTCTTCGCGGGGGGCGTGCCGCGCGTGGCGGCGGACGAGGTCATGGTCATGGCGGGGAAATTTGTCATCAGCCCGCTCGTGATGCTCGCGCTGATGCGCCTGCTCGGCGTGACGGGGCTGCCGTTCCGCGTCTTTTTGCTGTCCTCGACGATGCCCTGCCACATGCAGACCTCGATCATCGCGCAGCACCACGGCGTAGAGGGGGCCTACGCCTCCAAGCTCGTGGGGCTCTCCACGCTGCTGTCGTTCATCACGATCCCCTTGGCCGTGGCCCTCATCCACGCGATTTGAGCATCATTTTTTCAGTGCGAGCCTTCGCCGCCCTGCTCCACCACCACCAGCAATCGCCCGAAGCCGCAGGAGACGCGGACTTCGCCTTCGCCCAGGCCGTCTGACGCCCCCGCCGTGAACGCATTGTGCACGCCGATGGGGTAGCTCTGCGTCATCACCGCATCCGTGAGCTTGTAGCGGGCCGCGCCCGCGATGGTCACGCGGCTCGTGCGCTCCGCGTAGGAGAAGATGGAGAAGAGCCCGCCCGGCTCGCCGCAAAACACCTTCTCGTGGGTCTGCGCGCCGAGGTCGGCGGGGTCGGGGCTGCCCGGCCGGGGCGCCTTCACGGTCACGCCGTCGACCATGAACAGCGTCCCCCCCTCCGCCACGATGCACGCCGCGCATTCCATGTCCGTGAGGAAAGACAGCGCCTGCAGGTTTGCCATCGTATGCGCAAAATCCCCGCCGATGCCGCCGAGGATCACAAAATCCGAATACCCGCGCGCCAGCCCCTCCTTCGCGCAGAGCAGCGTGTCCGTGTCGTCCTTTTCCACAGGATGCCGGACGATCTCCAAAAAACCCGCCCCCGCTTCCGCAAGCAGGGCCGGGTCTATGCTGTCCATGTCGCCGATAACCGCGTCCACGCGCAGGCCCGCCGCCCGCGCGGCCGCAAAACCGCCGTCCGCGCAAAGCACGAGATCCTCGCCGCCTACCGCAAGCCCCGCAGCCTCCGGAAACCCCGGGCCCGCCGTGACGATGAAGCAGCGGCCGGTCATATCTTCAGGCGTTTCACCTCTTCGCCGATGGCCGCGAAGGCCTCTTCGAACGAAACGGCGCCGAGCGCTTTGGCCTTGGCCTTCGCGCCGTCGAGCAGCGGGTTTTCCGTGAGGCCGAATTTGCCGAGCGCGCAGATCGGCCCGAGCTTCCCGTCCGCGCCCCGCGCCGGCCCGGCCTTCACGAACATGCCCGCGTATTCCTCAATAACGACCCTGCAGCCGGCCCCGCAGAAGCCGCAGACGTCTTCGCGCTTCTCCGTCTCCAGCGGCACGGATTTTGCGAGCGGCAGCCGCTCCTGCAGCGCGCCCGTCGGGCAGGCGGACACGCACTGCCCGCACGCCACGCAGCCGGACTCCGCCAGGGGCCTCTCCATCTCGGGCCGCACTTCCGTGTCGAAGCCGCGCCCCACGAGGCCGAGCGCCGCCACGCCCGCGACCTCCTCGCAGACGCGCACGCACAGCCCGCACAGGATGCATTTGCCCTCCTCGCGGACGATGAACGGATGCCCGTCGTCCGTCGGGTTCAGCCTGTCCGGCGCCGGCGGGGCCGAGTACTCCCCGAGGAACCGCGACGGCTTCACGTCGTACTGGTTGGCGTACTGGTACAGGCGGCATTCGAAGAAATCCCCGCAGCCGCATTCGAGGCAGCGGGAGCCCTCCTGCCGCGCGTCATCCAGCGTCCAGCCGGCGACGACCTCGTCGAAATTTCCGCGCCGCACAGCGGGGTCGAGCACGTCCATCTTCGGGCGGCACTGCCGCTCGCGGTCCTCGAACGTCCGCTCCGTCACGTCCGTGCGCTCCACGATGTACGGCTGCCGGTACGGCGCGTCCGCGCCGCGCAGGTACGCGTCGATGACGCCCGAGCTGTGCTTCGCATCCGCGATGGCCTCCACCGCGATGGAGATCTTGTCGTTGCCGCAGTCGCCGCCGCAGAACACCCCGTCCAAAGACGTGCGGAACGTCGCCGGGTCGTACGCGATGCCCTTCTTCCGCGTCAGCTCGAGCCCCTCCGCGCCGAGCCCCGCCGGGTCGACCGCCTGGCCGATGGCGAGGATGACCGTGTCCACGTCCAGCGTCTCCGTCTTGCCCTCCACGGGCACGGGCGAGCGGCGCCCGGACGCGTCCGGCTCCCCGAGCTCCATGACCTGCAAAAGCGCCTTCTCGACGCGCCCGTCCGGGCCCGCCGTGTACTCGATGGGGTTCGTAAGGTTCTTGAAGATCACGCCCTCCTCCTCCGCCTCTTCGATCTCGATCGCGTCGGCGGGCATCTCGTTCTTCGTCCGGCGGTAGACGTTGTAGACCTTTTTCGCGCCGAGCCGCACCGCCGTGCGGCACGCGTCCATCGCCGTGTTGCCGCCGCCGATGATCGCGACGCTCCCGCCGATCCCCGTGTCCTCGCCGCGCACCACCTTGCGCAAAAAATCGATGCCGCCGAGCACCCCCGGCAGATCTTCGCCGCCCGCGCCCGAGCCCGTCGAGACCCACGCGCCGATGCCGAGGCACACCGCGTCGTGCGCTTTGCGCACCTCCTCAAAAGAAATGTCCGCGCCGACCTTCGTGTCGTACCGGATCTCCACGCCCATCCTCTCGATGATGCCCGCCTCCGTGTCCACGATGTCCTTCGGCAGCCGGTACTGCGGGATGCCGTAGCGCAGCATGCCGCCCGGGTGCGGCATCGCCTCGTAGACCGTGACCGCATGCCCCATGCGCCGCAGGAAATACGCCACAGAAAGCCCGTACGGCCCCGCGCCGACGACGCCGACGCTCTTGCCGCTGTCCGGCGCGCACCCCGGCAGCCACCCGCCGCCGCCCAGGTCGAAGTCCCCGCAGAACCGCTTGATGTACGCGATCGCCACCGGCTCCTCCACGAGCCCGCGCCGGCACTCGTCCTCGCAGGGGTGCGGGCACACGCGCCCGATCGAGGCGGGCAGGGGGATCTTGTCCTTGATGAGCTCCAGCGCCTCCTGCGCCTTCCCCATCGCCATGAGACCGACGTAGCCCTGGCAGTCCGTGTGCGCCGGGCACGCCTGCACGCACGGCGGCCGGCAGTCCCCGGTGTGGTTGGACAGAAGCAGCTCGAGCATCGTCTTGCGCGACTCGGTCACGCGCTCCGTGTCCGTGTGCACGACATTGCCGTCCGCCGCCACCGTCGCGCACGCCTTCACCAGCTTCGGGTTCCCCTCGACCTCGACGACGCAGATGCCGCAGCTCCCGTAGATCTCCGTCCGCTCGTCGTAGCACAGCGTCGGGATGAACACGCCGTTCTCCCGCGCCACCTCCAGCAGCGTCTGCCCCGCGCGCCCCGCGCAAGGCTTGCCGTCAATCGTTACCGTTATCGCACCCATGTATCCCTCGCTCCATTCATAAAATAATTCTCAATTCTCAATTCTCAATTCTCAATTCTCAATTCTCAATTCAATCCCGCACGACCGCGCCGAATTTGCAGTTGTCCTCGCATTTGCCGCATTTGATGCACAGCCCCTGGTCGATCTCGTGCTTCTCCTTCACCTTGCCCGCGATCGCATCCACCGGGCAGTTCTTCGCGCACAGGGTGCAGCCCTTGCATGCGTCCGTGATCTCGTAGCGGATCAGCGCCTTGCAGTAGTGCGCCGTGCATTTCTTTTTGAAGATGTGGTCCTCGTATTCGTTCCGGAAATACCGGATCGTCGTCAGCACCGGGTTCGGTGCCGTCTGCCCGAGCCCGCAGAGCGAGCCGTCCTTGATCTTCACCGCGAGCTCCTCGAGCTTCTCGATGTCGCCGTCCTCGCCTTTCCCGGCCGTGATGCGCTCGAGGATCTCGAGCATGCGCTTCGTGCCGATCCGGCAGTAGTTGCATTTGCCGCAGCTCTCCTTGCGCGTGAAGTCGAGGAAGTACCGGGCCATGTCGACCATGCACGTGTCCTCGTCCATGACGATCATGCCGCCCGAGCCGACGATCGCGCCCGTCTGCGTGATGCTCTCGTAGTCGACCGGCGTGTCCGCGAGCGCCGCCGGGATGCAGCCGCCGGACGGACCGCCCATCTGCACCGCCTTGAAGGCGCGGTCGTTCTTGATGCCGCCGCCGATGCCGTAGATGACGTCCTTGAGCGGCAGGCCCATCGGCACCTCGACGAGGCCGCCCTTCTTGATCTTGCCCGCGAGCGCGAAGACCTTCGTGCCCTTGGACTTCTCCGTGCCGAACGCCGCGAACGCCGCGCCGCCCTCCCGGATCACGAACGGGACGTTGGCGAACGTCTCGACGTTGTTGATGTTTGTGGGCTGCTTCCAGAAGCCCTTCTGCGCGGGGAAAGGCGGCTTGAGCCGCGGCATGCCGCGCTCGCCCTCGAGGGAGGCGATGAGCGCCGTCTCCTCGCCGCAGACGAAAGCGCCCGCGCCCGCCTTGATGCGGATGGAGAAGCCGAAGCCCGAGCCGAAGATGTCCTCCCCGAGCACGCCCTTCTCCTCGGCCTGCGCGATCGCCGTCTCGAGCCGCACGATCGCGAGCGGGTATTCCGCGCGGACGTAGATCACGCCCTCGCGCGCGCCGATCGCGTAGCCCCCGATGGCCATGCCCTCGAGCACCGCGTGCGGGTCGCCCTCAAGCACCGAGCGGTCCATGAACGCGCCCGGGTCGCCCTCGTCCGCGTTGCAGACCATGTATTTGGCGCCGCCGCCCGCGTCCGCGTTGCGCGCCGCGTCCCATTTGAACCATGTCGGGAAGCCCGCGCCGCCGCGCCCGCGCAGCCCGGAGGCCTTGATCTCCTCGATCACCCCCTCGGGCGTCATCTGCGTCAGCGCCTTCTTCAGCGCCTCGTAGCCGCCCGCCGCGATGTACTCCTCGATCTTCTCGGGGTTGATGAGCCCCGCGTTGCGCAGCACGATGCGCTCCTGCTGCGTGAGGAAGGCCGCGTCCTCCCCCGAGATCAAAAGGTCGTCCGCCGCGCCTTCCAAAATGTCCGCCGCCCGGTCCTCCGTCGCGTGCACGTAGCGGGCCGACAGCGACCCGTCGTCTGCGTACACGTCGACGATCGGCTCCAGGTAGCAGTTGCCGACGCACCCCGCCTTCTCGAGCGCGATGCCGCCGCCGCGCCCCGCCAGCAGCGCCGCGAGCGCCGCCTCCGTCTTCTTCGCCCCGGACGCGACCCCGCAGCTGCCTTCGCCTACGACTATCCTCATGGCTGCCTCCCCTCCTCTAAGCCTTCAGGCTCTTCTCGCCCGCGCCGATCTCGTCGATGATCGCGCGCACGCGGTCCTTCGTGAGCGCCCCGTGCGTCTCCTCGCCGGCCGGGCCCTTCACCATCATCACCGGCGCGAGCGAGCAGCAGCCGAGGCACGCCACGACGTCGAGCGTGAACAGCCCGTCCGCCGTCGTCTCCCCGTCCGCGATGCCCAGGTGCTCGCTGACCGCCTCCTCGATGCCGGCCGCCCCGTTCACGTGGCACGCCGTCCCCTTGCACAGCATGAGGATGTACTTCCCCACCGGCTTCAGCCGGAACTGCGTGTAGAACGTCGCGACGCCGTAGATCTTCGACGCCGGCACGCCCGTGCGCTGCGCGATGTAGAAGATCGCGTCCTCCGCCAGGTAGCCGTACGCCTCCTGCGTCTTCTGCAGGATCGTGATCAGGCTGCCCGGCACGCCCGCGTATTTCTCCATGACCGGTTCGATTTCCGCAAACATAAATCCTCCTCCTACTTGACCAGCTTCGAGATGCCCTTGAAGGCATCCGACTTGCTGTCGTTTTCCAATAACTCAAACAGCGCGGACTCGACCGTCGTCGGCACGACGCCCGCCTGCACCATGCGCTTCACGCCGCATTTCTCGTCCGGCCCGAACCGCGACGAGATCGCGTCTACCGCGAGGAAAACCTCGTAGCCCTGGGCCAAGAGGTCCAGCGCCGTCTGCAACACGCAGACATGGGCCTCGACGCCGCAGAGCAGCGCGGACTTGCGCCCGCTGGCCCCGATCGCCTCCGCGAACGCCGGCTCGCCCATCGCGGAGAAAGCCGATTTCTCGACGTAGGAAAACGACGCGTATGCCGCCTTCACCGCGTCGACCGTATCGCCGAGACCCTTCGTGTACTGCTGCGTCGTGATCACCGGCACACCCAGCAGCCCCGCCCCGCGCACGAGCTTCGCGGCACTGGCGACTGTCTTTTCGCCTTCCCGCATCGCCGGCACGAGCCTTTCCTGTAAGTCTATTACGACCACGACGGCTTCGCCGCGGCGCAATCTCGGTATTTTGTTATTCATGAAAGACCTCCTCCAAAACACCTTTCTGTCCGTAGAGTTTACCACAGAATCCGGTGCTTTGGGGTGATGGAATATTCGGAAATTTTTCCCGGTCAGCGCGCGAGCAGCCGCTTCGCCGTGACGGGGACGGAGGCCTGCGCGAGGAAATGCTCCTGGTCGCACAGGGAGATCTCGTCGAGCAGGTAGACGAGGTAAACGGGGCCGATCGGCGTCAGGCTGTGCTCCTTCGCGTAGGCATGGAGCCGCTCCGGCAGGTCGCCCATCTTCCCATAGGCGCCGCGCGTGAACCCGGATAGGTAGCGCCCCGACGGCGCGCGGTCCGCCCCGGCCGGGCAGAGCGAAAAATAGCGGGCCGGCTTGTGCGGCTGCTCGCGGAAGGCGGTCAGGTCGCGGTAGAGCCCGCCCACGGGGAAGCTCATGGAAACCGTGCTGCGCTCCGCGAACCTGCAGAACGCGGAGAAGCACTCGAAGTAGGAATGCGGGCCGTCCCCCTCGAGGGCGGGGCCCACGAAGAGCGGCGTCTCCTCGAGCACGCGCTCCTCGATCTCGCCTTCCTTCACCGACAGCGCGCGCGTGATGAGCGCGCGGTACTGGTGCGTGATCGAATACGACGCCTGGAGCTGGCGGATGCCCTCGTCGAATTTGCGCTCCTGCCGCGCGAGCAGCTGCAGCACCCGCTCCGGCGTGCGCGAGGCCGCGAGCTCGTCGATCTCGCGCAGCGGCGTGTCCAGCTCGATGAAGACCTTGATCATATTGAGCGGCACGATCTGGTACGGGCTGTAGTAACGGTACCCGTTCTCCCCGCGCCGCACCGGCGAGAACAGCCCGATCTCGTCGTAATAGCGCAGCACCGACTGGCGCACGCCCGAGAATTTCGCAAACTCCTTGATGGAGTACAATGCTTCGATGTCTACCACTCCTTTGCCTCCTTTGCCTCCTTGTCTATGATTTAAGGAGATTGCACCATCGCAGACAACACCCCGTCGATCTGCGCGAGCGTGCCATTCCCCGGTACGGCGTCGCTGCCCCACCACCCCGTCCGGTAATCCCCCACGCTGGCCCACGACGCTTCGGCCTTCACCTCGATGACGAGGCGCGCGCCCTTGTACCGGTCGTCCAGGCCGGCCGCCAGCCGCACCTGCGTGAAGAGGTCGTCGGTCGCCTCGCCGGGCGCGAGCACGCCGAGCCAGTAGTAATACCCGTCGCCGCCGTCCGCCCAGCGGGCCGAATCCATGTCCGCCTCGACCTCGGCGCCCAGGCGCGCGGGCAGCACCGTCTCGCCGTCGGCGGCCGTGACCATCGGCAGCGCGAGCACGCGGACGACCGCGCGCAGCTCGCCGTCGTTGGCCGCGCCGACCCGCTTCGGGATCCACGCGCCGCCGGGCGCGGGGGGCGCGGGCGGCCTTGCGAACTCGTCCACCACGCTGACGTGGAAGGGGAGCTGGGGGACGCGCAGCGGGTTTGTGACCGAGTCCTTGCCCGTGAACCACGCGAAGGTGGTCTCGAGCACGATGGCGGCCGCGGCGAAGGCCGCGCACAGGGCGAGGGTGAGGCGGGGCCGCCGCCTTGCGGCGCGCGCGAGCCTCGCGATCATCGCGCCCGCCCCCTCCGGTTCCGGGCGGCCACCAGCGCGCAACTGGAGGCCGACAGCGCGAGCCCCAGCGCGAAGGCCCCCCGCGAGAAGTCGTCGCCCGTCTTCGGCGCCTGGCCGCCCGCCGCCGGCGCGTCGCGCTCGGCCGAGAATGTCCAGTGGAAGGTGGCTTCGCTCTTCCCGTAGCCCTTCTGGATCCCCTCGTCCACCGTCAGGCGGATCGTCAGCTCGCGGCTGTCGCCGTAGCCCCACGTGCCGAGCGGCAGCGGGGCCTTCGTCATGTCCGGCGGCGCGTCCCCGCGCACCCGGCCGCTGTACAGCGTCTTGCCGTCCACGGCCAGGTCCAGCTTCACCCTGTCGAGGAGGTTGTACCGGCCTTTCGCCTCGCCCGGCTGCGCCGTGAGCGCGATGCGCAGCGGCGTGCCTTTGTTCTCGTTCTTGATCGTCAGCCTCTTCGTGACCACCTCGCCGGGCCTGAGCTTGTCCGCGTTTAGGAAATAGGCGCCGTCCCGCGCAACGGAGATGCCCTTGTCGTCCGCGATGAGGACCCCGGGCGGTAGTGTTCGGCCCGGCGGGGACAGCGCCATGGTGGCCAGCGACCGCGCCGGGCTCACGTACGCCGGGGGAACAGCGGGCGTGGACGCAAGCGTGGGGTCCGCAAGCGCGCCCGGCGCGGTCGTGGCCGCTTCGGCACTGCCGGTGGCGAGGAGCAGCCACGCGGCAGCGAGAAGCGTGAGTTGTAAGCGATTTTTGTTCATCATTCGCAGAATGTGCTCATGATGGTCAGCAATTGCGGGTACGGCGTCAGATTCCAGCCGCCGCTCGTGGAGGTGATGGCGTCCTTCGTGTTTTGGATGGCCTCGATGTTGACGATGAGGTCGAAGTCCATGCCCGCGTACGCCACGTCCGCCGCAGAGTCGAGCGTCAGGCTGTCGAGCAGATTCGGCGTCACCATCCCGGACTCCACCTTGCCGATGTAGTAGAAGAAGCCGTCCGCCTTGTTGTACCACCATTTGTCCTTCACCGGCTGCGCCGCGATCGCGCTCGCCTTGTCCGTGAAGTCCATGTGGATCATCTTGCCGGCGAGGTCGGTCTTCGCGAAGCCGATGTCCGCATTGTCCGGCAGGGTCGGCGCCGCGCCCGTCTTCTTGTCGACGAAGTTTGCCCACGCCGCCTCGGTGGACGTCTTGCCGTCATACTGCCAGTATTTCAGGTTCGCGACCTTCAGCGTCGCACCGTCGACCTCGAAGTCCGCCGTCACCTTCTGCGCCTTGCCCTGATACGCCCCGGTGGGGATGCTGTGCCACGCCACGAACGAGAACGCGACCGGGTCGCCGGGGTTCGGGTTTTCCGGAATGCGCTTCACCTTCAGCGTCACGTCCGCGGGCAGCGCCGGGGTCGGCGTCAGGCCGAGCGCCTGGGGCGTGCCCCATGACGCAAACGCGGTGTCGTTGAACAGCTGCGGCACCGCAGTGCCGGCCGGATCGAGGGGCGTATCGTGCGGCTTCGGCGCGCCGTTCAGCTTTTGCAGCACCTCTTCAAACGAGGCGCGCACGAGCACGTCGCCCGCACCCGTATTGACCACCGCGACCGTCTTCGTGACCTTCTGGCCCGGCTTCCATTCCGTCGGGGGCCGGAAGATCTCGAGGATGCTCGTGGAGCCGTCCGTGATCATGTCCGTGGACAGGTGGTTGATCACGCTGTCCTTCGCCGTGAACCAGGCGAAGGTGCCGCTCACCGCGATGACGGCGGCCAGCAGCGCGGAGCAGACGATCCCGATCCGCCGCTTGTTGTTGAATAGATGTATGAAAGACATGTTTCTTTCCTTTCTATCCCGGTTTCTTGAAAAAATACGTCAGCGCCGCGAAAAAGCAAATGACCGCTCCGCACAGGACGGAGAAAGGGACGGCGCCCGCCTTGATCGTCTGCAGGACCAAGCCTGCCTTGGGTATCGTGAAGATCTTCCGGCCGACGAGCTTCTCCGCCGGGATCGGCGGATCCTCCGCATTGTTTGCGTCGCCCTTCGTCACGAAGTACAGCCCTTCCTCGCCGTTCGCCTCGTCCAGGATCCGGACCACGCGGTGCGTCAGGCTCACGCGCGCGTCGTCCCCCGGCTGGAAGGTGATGATGTCGCCGGGGCGGATCTCTTCCGGGGCCGTCCTCTTTACCACGATGATATCCCCGGCATGGAAACCGCCGGCCTTGCCGCCCGGTTGCGGCTCCATGGACGTGGTCATGACGTGGTAGAAGCGGTAGCCGAAATACGATTTGTCCGGGTTTTTTGACAATGCGAAAATAACAGAGGCAGCCACGATGAGGACGCAGATCCCGATGACGACGACGTTTGCCGCCGCCCGCATATTGCGATGGGGCGGCCCCGCCGGCGCTTCCTGCGGCGATTCGGGCAAATCCTCCCCGTCCGCCGCGCTTCCCGCCAGCAGCTCCGAGAGGTCGGGCGGCGTGTATCCCATCCCCGCCAACCCTACGCACCGTGCCCCCCGCCGAGGTCCCGGATGATCTCGATGACGCGCGTCGACACCGCCTTCAGGCTGTCGAGCGTCTCGTCCTTCTGCTGCTGCATCTGGGCCCGGAGCGCCTCGCATTCCTTCTGGCAGGCGTCGACCGCCTGGTAGGACTCGTATTTGGCCCGCTCCAGGATCTGCTTCGCCGCCGCCTGCGCCTCGAGGAGCGCCTCGGCGATCGCTTCTTTGCCGGTTGCGTCCGGATAGCGCAGCGACTCCCGACCGAGGGGCGGGCCGCTGCCCGCGTATTCCGCTTCCGCGCTGAGCGCGTTGTACCGGTCCTGGAGCTTCAGGTATTCGCCGCGCAGTTTGTTGTACTCGTCACTGAGCCGCCGCACGAAGTCGACGCTGTTCTCGTTGTCAGACGGTGTGACCGCCGCATCTTGCCTCATATGGTTCCTTCCCTGCCTTTCCCGGCAGCCTGCTTGTCGCGGCGGGCGCGCCCCGGGATCGAGCGCCCCGCCGCATGAATCGGACTCTCGCACAGGGGCTTCGTCCGTAAATTTATCCTGCGGGTTCGGGCAGCACGAAAGTCAACACCCCGCACCAAAAAATTTTATTGTTGAAAAATGGGGGTTTAGTAGATGCGCGAGATCGGGAAACCTTCAGCCGACAAAGCCTTCAGCACGCGGTCGATGTGCGCGTGGCCGTTCGTCTCTACGGTGACTTCCAGCACCACCTTGTCCGAATAACGGTCGAGCGCCTTGAATTGATTGTGGTCGAGCTCGATGACGTTCGCGCCCTCGCGCGCGAGCAGCTGCGCGACGGCGACGAGCTGGCCGGGCTTGTCGGGCAGCTCCACGGAGAAGCACATGATGCGGCCGCGGCTGATCATGCCCTGGTTGACGACGCTGCTCACGGTGACGGTGTCGATGTTGCCGCCGCTGATGACGCAGACGAGCTTCCGGCCGGCCCTGGCGCGCTTCTTGGCGCCCGCGAGCGAGACGACGCCGGCCGCCTCCGTCACGAGCTTGTGCTTTTCCATCATGAGCAGGATGTTCTCCATGATGTCCCGCTCGCTGACGGTCACGATCTCGTCCATGTATTTCATGATGGCCGCGAAGGTCAGGTCGCCGGGCTGCTTGACGGCGACGCCCTCGGCGCACGTGTGGATGTCCTTCTCGCGGACGGCCTTGCCCTTCTCGAGCGAGTGCTTGATCGCGGGCGAGCCCTCGGGGATGACGCCGATCACCTTCGTCTTCGGGCTGGCGGCCTTCGCCCAGAGCAGGATGCCCGCGATGAGGCCGCCGCCGCCGATCGGCACGAGGATCTCGTCGGCCCCCGGCAGCTCCTCGAGGATCTCCTTCGCGATCGTGCCCTGGCCGCAGAGCACATCGTAGTCGTCAAACGGGTGGACGAAGGTCAGCTTCTTCTGCGCGGCGATGCGCGTGGCCGCTTCGAAGCTCTCGTCGTAGACGTCGCCGGCGAGGACCACGTCCGCGCCGTAGGCCTCCGTCGCATCGACCTTGAGCAGGGGCGTGATGTTCGGCATGACGATCGTCGCCTTCACGCCGCGCTTCTGCGCCGAGAACGCGACGCCCTGCGCGTGGTTGCCCGCAGAAGCGGAGATGACGCCCTTCCTGATCTCCGCCTTGTCCAGGGAGGCGATCTTGTTGTACGCGCCCCTTATCTTGAACGACCCGGTCGTCTGGAGGTTCTCCGGCTTCAGGTACACGTCGCACCCGGCCTCTGCGCTATAGAAATCGCTTTTGATGAGCGGCGTCTCCTTCAGGACGGGCGCCAGGCGCCCCGCCGCCTCCTCGATCCGGGCCCTGTGGTCCTGGGCCATGTATTTTTTCACGTCTTTGCTGTCCATGGGGGAGATTATATCATACCGCCTCGCCCGTGAAGCTGAACGTGCCCGCGGCGGTGAGCCGCACGGGGACGATCCGGCCCGCGAGCGACGCATCCCCCGCGAAGTTGACGAGGCGGCCGGAAAACGTCCGCCCCGCGAGCATCCCCGCGCCGGTCCTGGCCGGGCCCTCGACGAGCACCTCCTCGGTGCGCCCGACGAGCGCGCGGTTTTTCTCGAGCGAGATCTCGTTCAGCCGCGCGACCATGCGGTCGAACCTGGCGTGCTTGACGCCTTCGTCGACCTGGTCCTCGAAGGAGGCGGCCGGCGTCCCTTTGCGCGGCGAGTACAGGAAGGTGAAGGCGGCGTCGAAGCGCGCGCGCTCGATGACGTCCAGCGTCTCTTCGAAGTCCTCCTCCGTCTCGCCGGGGAAGCCGACGATGAAGTCCGTCGTGACCACGATCCCGGGGTTCGCCCCGCGCAGCTTCGCCAGAAGCGACAGGTAGCCTTCCTTTGTATAGCGCCGGTTCATCCGCTCCAGCACGCGCGAGCTGCCGGCCTGCACGGGCAGGTGGATGGCCGGGCAGAGGCGCTCGAGCCCCCCGCCCCGCGCACGCCCGTCCGCGCCGCGCACGAACAGGGCCACGAGCCCGTCCGACAGGTCCTTCGGGTGCGACGTCATGAACCGGATGCGCTCGATGCCCGGCACGGCGTCCACCTGCCGCAGGAGCGCGGGGAAGTCCACGCCGCCCCCGTCGTAGGAGTTCACGTTCTGGCCGAGGAGCATGACCTCCTTCGTGCCCGCCGCGGCGAGCCCCGCCACCTCTTCGAGCACCTTCTCGGGCCGGCGGCTCATCTCCGCGCCTCTCGCGTACGGCACGATGCAGTACGAGCAATAGTTGTTGCAGCCCACCATGATGTTCACGTAGGCCTTGAAGCCGTGGGCGCGCCGCGCCGGGAGGCCCTCGACGATGGCCTCCCGGGCCCGGCGGACGTGGACCATGCCCTTCGTGCGGCCGTGCAGGAAATCGGGCAGCTCGTGGATGTTGTGCGTGCCGAAGACGAAGTCGACCCAGGCGTGCTTCTCGCGGATGCGCTCCACGATGTGCTCCTGCTGCATCATGCAGCCGCAGACGCAGACGCAGGCGCCCGGGCGCGCGTCCTTCACGGCTTTCAGGCGGCCGAGCAGGCCGAAGAAGCGGTTGTCGGCGTTCTCGCGCACGGAGCAGGTGTTGACGACGAGCACGTCCGCGGCCCGGCAGTCGTCCGCCCGGGCGTAGCCCTCGCGCTCGAGCAGGCCCGCGATCGTCTCCGAGTCGCGCTCGTTCATCTGGCACCCGAGCGTCTGTATCCAGTAGGTCTTTTCCATTCGGCTATTGTATCACGCGGGCGGGCGCCCGGCGGGGTGGGTTTTCGGACGGATTCTTTTTTTGCCGGGGTGTTTTTTCCCCCGCGCGCCGGCTCAATAATATGGCAGCGGAAGGTTCCCGGCATGAAGAGCAGGGAGCGCGGATGCGGCGACGGGGGTGGGCGCCGCGTCCGCGCCGACGGTGTGCATCCCGCAAACATTCAATTATTATTATTTCAATTTAATGTCTTTTCGATTTTTGCTTGATATTTTGAATGATTTGGTGTACAGTATCTATTGTTGCGGAGCCAACAGGCACGCAAGAAGTTATAGTCAAGCGCGGCAAGGAAAGCCGAAGAACGAGGGCGATTTTTAGGTGGAAAACTTCAATACCCCAACAACCCATATGATCCGCAAGGAACCCCAAGTGCTTGCGAATAGTTTTGATTTGTTCCACCGGTTGCGGAACGTTTCATCGCGCGTCCTTGCCGTATTTTGACTATACGATAGGCAGACACCCCTTCAATTGTAGAGGATCATCCCGAAATTTGTCACGGTGTTCGGGCCGTTGATGTATTTGAAGCCGGACTTGATCGCCGCCTGAGAGACGTTGATGCCGCAGGCCTCGATCGGCGTGAACTGCTGGTCCGGGAAGCGGCAGGGGACGTCCGGGTAGGCGCATTCCTCGCAGCTTTTGCAGGCGCCGCCGCTGAACACGCGGTAGTCCTCCACGCCCAGCTCCTTCGCGAGGCGGTTGACGAACAGCATGAGGTCGTTGAGGTTGCGGCCGCCCTGCTGCATGCCCTCCCAGTCGAAGGAGTCCTCGAGCTGCGTGATCGTATTGATCAGGATGCCCTTCGAGAAATGCTTGCAGACGGCCTCGAGCTCCTGGACGGTGCCGCAGGCGGGCGGGCAGTTCCACGACTTCCCGTAGCGCCCGCAGGTGTTTTGCTCGCACATCGCGCGGATCTCGTCCTGGAACGTCAGGATGCCGACGTCGATGGGATCCGCCTGGTTGACCAGCTTGTTCAAGCGGATCTCTTTGAGCAGCTTTTCTGTGACCTCAGACATGGCGAACTCCTTTCCTGAAAATCAAAACATCATCGTTTCCATGAAGACGTTGTTGAAATCCGGGTGGGACCCGAGGTTGATCTCCTCCGCCTCCGCGAGGATGGCTTCGATGTCCCCCCCCGTCCCGGCGCTCAGGCACGCGTCCTCCGCGCCGCCGAGCGACGTGTTCCCGACAAACTGCACGCGCCCGCGCAGGGATTCGGGCAGCAGGCCGACGGCGAACGCGCTGTCCAGGTCGATGTTCTGCCCGAACGCGCCCGCGAGGTACAGCACGTCCGGAGCCGCGCCCATCTCCTTCATGAGGATCTCGATCCCGGCGCGGATCGCGCCCTTCGCGAGCTGGAATTCGCGCACGTCCTTCTGGCAGAAGACGACGTCGTCCGCGCCGCCCGCGCCTTCCGCGATCAGGATCGCCTTCGACGGGCGGTCGTTGAGCGGCACCTCCCGGAAGAGGTGCTGCGGGATGCCGGCCGACATCGCGCCGGTCGCCTCGATGAACCCCGCGGCGAGCAGCTTCGCGACGAGGTCGATCACGCCGGACCCGCAGATGCCGACCGGCGGCGCGTCCCCGATCGTCCGCACGGAGAACGCCCCGCCGCCGGGCTCGTCCAGATACTCCGCCGCGTAGATCGCGCCCGCCGTGCTGCTCATGCCGAACAGGATGTTGCCGCCCTCCAGCGCGGGCCCCGCCGCCGTGCTCGTCGCCAGCAGGCGCCCGCCGCCCCGGTAGGCGATCTCCCCGTTCGTGCCCATGTCGACGAGGATGTACGACTGGTCGTTTGCAAAATGCCGCCCAATGTGCACGAGCCCCGACACGATGTCCCCGCCGACGAACGCGGAGAGGAACGGCGTGACGATGACCGGGCAGGCGAGCCTGTCCGTGTGGAAAACCTCCGCATAGCCGTATTCCGGCTTCAGCGAAAACTCCGGCTCAAACGGTGCCAGCCCCAAACTGCGGCACCTCAGATTCAATAACAGATAACACATCGTCGTGTTGCCGGCGATGACGACCCGCATGATGCTTGCTGCGGGGATGGCGGCTTCCTGCAGCACGTCCGCGATCGCCTCGTCGAGCGCCTTCGTGATGAGCGGCGACAGCTTCCCCGCGTCGTCCATCGAGAGGTTGATGCGCGACAGCACGTCCGCGCCGAACGCGCGCTGCGGGTTCGTGAAGCCGCGCACCGCGAGGCTCTCGCCCGTGGCCGCGTCCGTCGCCTTCACGACGACCGTCGTCGTGCCGATGTCGATGGCGATGGCGACCGCCGCCGGCTGGCTGCCCCCGCCCGCCTTGGCGTCCGGCTTGGCGTCCGTCGCCGCCGAGGTGGCCAGCACCTCCATGCCCTCCGCCGAAGCGAGGACCGCCACGGTCATCGCCTCGCCCGAAACTGCCGTCTTGCACGCAAGCTTCTCCTCACCGTCCACGCTCACAAGGCATTTGCCGCATTTGCCGGCGCCGCCGCAGACCGCCTCGATCGGCAGCCCCTGCGCTTGGATGATGTCGAGAAGGTTCGCGCCTTCCTCCGCATACACCGTCAGGTTTTTCGAAGGGAAAAATATCTTTGTCTCCATAGCCGTATTGTACCACAACCGCGATGGCCCGCTATGGTAGAATCCTGTCAGGATTTGCCCTGGGCGGCTACTGCTAAAAGCTCCCGATCGGGCAGGCGGAGATGCACCTCTTCAGGCACGACCGCCCCCCCTGCTCGCATTTCAGGTGGTCAAATTTCGCCACAGTGTTCGAATGCCCCGCGACGTCGAACGCAAACACGTCGCCGAACGCCCCGCCCCTACACGCTTTGACGCACAGCGCGCATTTTTCCCGTAGGCATATATCCCCTTCCAATAACGGGTCTGCGACGAGCGGCGCCCGCGTGATGATGGAGGTGAAGCGGTTCCTGGGCCCCCATTGGGGCGTGAGCAGCAGGTTGTTGAGGCCAAACTCGCCCAAGCCCGCCGCTACAGCCGCGTGGCGGTGCGAGAATGGGCCGAAGCCGTTCACGTTGATGGGGAAGTCCGGGTTCGTGTTCGTCGGCCAAGAGAAGGTCGTGCCGTAGGTCGTGGGGACGACGAGCGTTTTGTAGCCGCGGCTTTCCAGCAAAGCCCCCGCATAGATCCCCAAAATCTGAATCTCCATATTGAGGGATTCGTGCGCGCTCCTGAGGTTGATCTGGTTTCGCAGCGCGAGCCTCGGGTTGTAGATGCGGCGCACCCCGTCGCGGCCGACGTACGTGTCCTCCTCCTTCACGATCTCGGAACCCTCCAGGTAGCCTGCGTGGTCCGCCACCCCGTCGAGGATCGGCAGCCCAATCACGACGACCGCGTTCGCGTCCGGGATATAGTCCAGAGGCCCGTGCCCCTTCGGGGCGCCCGCGAAGCGGTCGACCGACGCGACCCCGACGATGCCGATCCCGTAGCTGCGGTCCCGGATGATACGTTTGAGCTCATCGGTCAGCTCCTGCCGGCTCTCCGGCGGCAGGTCGGCCGGAGCGGATTTTCTCGTGCCCATTTCACTCTCCTTCATAATACGGGTTGTAGATGTTCGTGTAGATGTCCGAAGGCTGCACCTGGCCTTCCTCCAGCACCCCGTCCCCGACGAACCACGCGATCCAGTACTCTGCGCCGTCGTCGCTCAACAGGCCGTAGTCGTCTATGCTGGCGGGCTTCCAGTATTCCGCCAGCGCCGGGTCCTGCTCCCGGCCTTCCAAGACGGTCGCCACGATTTCGCGCGCCTCGTCCGGGTTGGCGTTCACCCACTCGTTCGTCTTGATCAGCGCCGCGATGATGCCCTGCAGCGTGTGCGGGTTCTTGCTCGCATATTCCGGGGAGGTGACGTAGCCGCCGGTCTGCGGGTATTCGCTGCCGTCGTCCGTGTAGATACGGTAGGTGGACGTCAGGAATTCGGCCGTGCCGTCCTCGATGATCTTGTCCGCGATGGGGGAACTCGTGACTGTCAAATCCACCTGCTTGCTCTTCAGCACCTGCTCGTGCTGCGTGGGCGGCACGAGGATGATGTTGACGTCGTCCTTCGTCAGGCCGGCGCGCGCGAGGTATTCCCGCGTGCCGTATTCCCACATGGCGCCGAGCGCGCCCATGGCGATGGTCTTCCCCTTCAAATCCTCCGGCCCCTTGATCTCCCCGTCGGAGCGGACGACCCAGTAATCCCCTTCGTACCCGTCCTTCGAGTAGCCCGACCCGCTCCCGAGGAACGTGATGACGTCGCCGCCGGTGGAATGGGAATTGATCACCGGTGGATAGGGGGCGGACCCGATGTCCGCGTTGCCCGCCGTGATCTCCTGCACGGTCATGGCGCCACCGCCGGCCACGCCGATCACCTCCACTTCGACGCCTTCCTCCGCGAAGAACCCCTTTTCGATCGCGATCTCCACGTCGCTGATGTAGCCGAGGCTGTTCAGCGTGTACCGCGCCTTGTTCGTCTCGTCCACGACGCCCGCGAACCGGTCGGCGCCCTCTTCCCCGGACGAGGCAGCCGTCGGGGTCTCCGTCTCCGGAATCTCCGCCGACGTGGCCGCATCCCCGGCCTCCGCCGCGCCGGAGCCGCCCCCGCCGCAGCTGCCCAGCAGCGTCAGCGCAGCCAGCGTCACGGCGGCGATCCATGCAATCTGTTTCTGTATACCGATTTTCTTCATAACAATCCCTCCCGATGATCATCCCTGCTTCCAAGATAAAACGTATTTCTTTTCCACCCACGCCAGCGCGTAGTTTACGACCAGCCCGAATATTGCGATGTAAAGAATCGCCGCGTACATCAAAGGCACCTGGAAATTGTATTGCGAGTTCATGATCAGGAACCCGAGCCCCGAGTTCGAGCCGATCATCTCCGCTGCCACGAGCGACAGAATGGAGGCGGTCGCGCTGAGCCGGACCCCGGTCATGATGGACGGCAGGGCATCCGGCAAGATGACGGTGAACAGCACGCGCGCGCGGCTTGCCCCCATGCTCTGCGCGGCCTGCACGAACGTCGGGTTGACATAGGAGACGCCGCTGATCGTGTTGATCAAGACCGCCCAGAGCGATGCCCAGAAGATGATCGCGACTTTGGAGGTCTCGCCCAGGCCGAAGAACAGGATGAACACCGGGTACAGCGCCAATGCCGCCGTCTGACGGAACCCTTGTATCAAGGGTTCGATATACTGCGCGAAGGTCCTGGAAGACCCGATGGCCACGCCCAGCGGGATGGCAACCGCCAGAGCCAGAAAAAACCCTTTCACGGACCGCTGGATGCTGATCAGCAAGTGCCCGGCAAATTTCCCGGAAAACACGAAGTCCACCATGGCGACCACGACGCTCGAGAACGGGGGCAGCAGGGACGGCTTGATGATGCCGATCCTCGGGAGCGCCTCCCAGAGCGCAAAGAAGATTGCGATGGCAATCAGGCTTTTTATTCTCTTCAGAGCCGCTTCTTTTGCCAAGTGCAATCCTCCTTCCGAAAAAGCCCCGGATGGGCACAGCGTCGGCAACACTTGCTCTTGTGTAGCGTTGCCTCCGCTATGCCAGACGGTGAGAGAAGGAAGAGGAGAGAGGTTGTACCTCGTAACCGCCTGTTTCAACCCGGAACAGTCAATAAGCAATATTTAATATATTATACATATATGTTATATATGTATAATATAACCCTGCCCTGCCCTTGGCAAGGTGCAAAGTTTGCCTCTATATGTGAAATAGTTTTGGGTGCGGGGCAGTCCTGGCGCGATTCTGCGGCTGCCGCTGTTGTGATAGAATGAGGGTATGATTGCGGTCACGATGAACGGTATCGAGATGGCCTTTGGGGTGGACGTCGTATTGGGCGGCGTCTCCTTTACGGTACAGGCCGGGGAGAAGATCGGCCTCATCGGCCCCAACGGCGCGGGCAAGAGCACGCTGCTGCGCATCCTGTGCGGCGAGGTGGAGCCGACGGGGGGGTCTTTTTTCCTGAACAAGGAGCTGCGCTGCGCCTACCTGCGGCAGGAGAAGCAGGACCTCGGCACGCTCAGCGGGGGCGAGAAGGCCCGGCGGGAGCTGTCCGAGGTGTTCCAGCAGAAGCCGGACGTCCTCCTGCTCGACGAGCCGACGAACCACCTCGACCTCGAGATGCTCGGCAAGCTCGAGCAGCGCGTCCGCGCCTTCCAGGGCACCGTGATCCTCATCTCGCACGACCGTTATTTCCTCGACCGCACGGTGTCGCGCATCTTTGAGCTGGAGGGCGGGCGCCTGACGGCGTACAAGGGGAACTACTCCGCCTACCGCGAGAAGAAGCGCGCGCTGCTCGAGGCGGAGCGGCGGGCGTACGAACGCAGCGCCGCCGAGATCCGGCGGCAGGAGGAGATGATCCGGCGCTTCAAGGAGCGCGGCACGGAGAAGCTCGCGAAGCGGGCGGCCTCGCGCGAGAAGCGGCTCGCGCACGGGGCGGACGGCCCGCCCCCGCCGCGCGTGGCGCAAAAGAACCGCCCCCTGTTCCACATCCCGGAGGCGAAGCGCAGCGGCGGCGACGTGCTCACGGCGGAGAACCTGTCGAAGGCCTTCGGGGGAAGGACGCTGTTCTCCGGCGTGGACCTGGCGCTGCGGCGCGGCGAGAAGACCTGCATGATCGGCGCGAACGGCGTCGGCAAGACGACGCTGCTGAAAATCCTCGCGGGGCGGGCGGAGAGCGACACGGGCATCATCGAGAGGGGCGCGAACGTGAAAATCAGCGTCTACGACCAGCACCAGGCGGGCCTTGCGCCGGACGGCACGCTGCTGGAGGAGATGCGCCGCGCGCTGCCGTGGGAGACGGACACGCGGCTGCGCGGCCTGCTCGGGCGGTTCCTCTTCCATGGGGACAAGGTGTTCCAGGAGATCGCCACGCTGTCGGGCGGCGAGAAGGCGCGCCTGTCGCTGCTGAAGCTCATCGTCTCGGGCGCCAACGTGCTCTTCCTCGACGAGCCGACCAACCACCTCGACGTCGCCTCGATGGACGCCGTCGAGGACGCGCTGCTGGAATTCGACGGGACCCTGCTCGTGATCTCGCACGACCGCTGGCTGCTCGAACGGCTGCCCACGCGCATCCTCGAATTGTCCGGGCGGGGCCTGGCCTTCTATCCGGGCAATTTCGACTATTATTTGGAAAAGAAGAAAGGCGAGCGGGGGGAGGCGGGCAGCCCGGCGGACGACGGGCGCTTCGCGGCATGGGAAGGCAAGCCCGTGAGCGCCGCCGCCGAGGAGCGCCAGAGGGCCAAGCGGGAGGAGGCCGAGCGGCGGCGGCGTGAGCGGCAGCTCGCCGAGGCGGAGGCTTTGATCGAATCGCTCGAGGCGGACATCGCGGCGCTGGAGGCGCGGCAGGCGGCCGGGGAGAACGCGACGGACTTCGAGCTCCTCGCGGCGCTGCACGAGGAGATCACGGGGAAGCAGGCGGCGCGGGACGAGGCCTACGAGGCCTGGGAGCGCCTGCTGGGTTCCGCTTAGGGGCCGGCGATGCGGAGCATCCTGCACATCGACGTCAATTCGGCCTACCTCTCGTGGACGGCGGTGGAGCTGCTGAAGGCGGGGGGCGCACAGGACATCCGGCGCATCCCGTCCGCCATCGCGGGCGACCCCCGGGCGCGGCACGGGATCATCCTCGCGAAGTCGGAGCCCGCGAAGCAATACGGGATCAAGACGGCGATGACGCTCGCTGAGGCGCGCCGCCGCTGCCCGGGCCTGGCGCTGTATCCACCCGACCACGCGCTCTACCGCGCCTACAGCGACCGCATGTACGCCTTGCTCTCGGAGTACACGGACGTCATCGAGCGGTTTTCGATCGACGAGTGCTGGCTCGACTACACGGGGAGCGAGAAGATCTTCGGGGCGCCGCTCGAGGCCGCCGAAAAGATCGCCTCCCGCATGCGGGGTGAGCTCGGCTTCACGGTGAACATCGGCGTCTCCGTCAACAAATTGCTCGCGAAGATGGCGTCCGAGATGGAGAAGCCGGACCGCATCCATACGCTGTTCCCGGAAGAGATCCCGGAGAAGATGTGGCCGCTTTCGGCAGACGGGCTCTTCGGCGTCGGGCGGTCGACGAAGGACGCGCTCGCGCGCGTCGGGCTGCACACGATCGGGGATGTGGCGCACGCGGACGCGGGGATGCTGCGGCAGCTGCTGAAGCCGGTCATGGGGCAGCTCGTGCACGACCACGCGAACGGGGTCGACGACACGCCGGTCATCCGCGAGGAGGCGCGCGCGGAGAAGAGCATCGGCCACAGCACGACGACGCCGCGCGACGTGCGCACGGAGGAGGAGGCGATGCGGTACCTTTTGTCCCTCTCGGAGCGCTGCGGGCTGCGGCTGCGCGAGGCGGGGCTCGAGGCGGGCGTCGTGTCGGTGGAGCTGAAGAACACCTCCTTCTACACATACCGGCACCAGAAGAAGCAAGCCGCGCCGGTGGAGACGACGACGGAGATCTACGAGCAGGCGTGCGAGATCTTCCGCGAGATGTGGCGCGGCGACGACCTGCGGCTGATCGGCGTGTCGCTCTCGTACCTGACGTCGGCGGGCACGGCCGCCCAGCAGCTCTCGCTGTTCGACGACCCCTCGGCGTCGGAGCGCGGGAAGGCGCTGGAGGAAATGCAGGACGAAATCCGCAAAAAATACGGAAAAGACGCCATCAAACGCGGAACTCTGCTATGAAAGCGGCGTTCGATGGTGTATGATGTTCAAGTAAGCTGAAACTTCGTTTGGAGGTGAATTATGGGCAAGAAAATCGTACTACTGGGAACGGGCGCACAGGGATCGACCGTCGCGCAGCGCATGGACGAGGAGCCGAACGTGGACGTCATCGTCTGCGCGGACTACGACAAGAAGGCGGTGGACGACCTCACGCGCATCATGAAGAAGGGCAAGGGGGAGGTGGTGGACGCGAGCAAGCTGGACGATGTCGTGCGGGTCTGCCAAGGGGCGGACCTCGTCGTGAACGCGCTGCCGCTTGCCTTCGGAAAGAACGTCCTTGAAGCCGCGCTCGCGGTCGGCGCCCACTACCAGGACTTCGCGGCGCCGGAGCAGATCATCGACGAATACGAAAACGACCAGTGGGTCGAGGGCATCGAGTACATGTTCAAGGAGTACGGGCCCAGGTTCGAGGCGATCGGCAAGCTCGCCGTCGTGGGGACCGGCAGCGCGCCGGGGCTCATCTGCGCCGCCACGCGCGTGGCCGTGCGCGACCTCGACTCCTGCGACACGATCTACAACAACGTCTACGAAGGCGTGGAGGCCAAGCGCTTCCAGCCCTATTGGTGGTCGCCCGTCACGGCGCTGTCCGACATGAGCGAGGAAGGCTATGCGTACATCGACGGCAAGATCGTGCGGACGCCGGCTTTCGGGCTGGAGATCTTCCGCAAATACGACTACCTGGACGAAGAGGTCCGCATGGTCGAGCACTGCCACGACGAGCCCGTCTACTACGGGATGCACGCGGACACGCATTTCAAGGGCGCGAAGAACGCGTACTTCAAATACGGCGGCGTTGGCATCGACTTCGCGGAGCCGCTGTCCCGAGCAGGGCTGCTCTCCAAGGACGAGGAGACGGTGAACGGGCGCACGGTCGTGCCGTTTGAGGTCATCCTCTCGCACCTGCCGCCCGCGCCGAAGACGCGCGAGGAGCTCCAGGCCATCCTCGACGAGGGCATCGTGTCCGACACGGGGTGCATGGTCGTCGAGGCGATCGGCAAGAAAGACGGGAAGGACGTGCGCGTGGAGGTCCATGTCTATGCGCCGGGCCTCGTGGAGAGCTTTGAGCGCTCCGGCATCTCCGCCGAGATGTACATCACGGGCCAGGGCGGCGCGCTCTTCACGAAGCTGTTCGCGAACGACAAATACGACCAGACCGGCCTCATCACGAGCGATATGCTGACCGACGCGGAAGTCGACTACTACTTCGAAAGCGCTGCGGAGCTGGATATCACGCTGGAAAAGAAGATCGTGGAGCTATAAGATAAGGGCCGCTGGGTCACTCCGCTACGATCACAATGCCGTCGCCGTCCTCTTCTTCTTCGGAGGGGTCGGCGGCGGTTTCCGTTTCGGCGGCGGTTTCCGTTTCAGCGGCGGTTTCCGTTTCGGGGGCCGTCCGGGCGACCCACATCACCGGCCGCACGGGCTCGAAGAAAATGCCCGCGCCCGCGCCGCTGAGGATCGTGCCGTTCGTGCCGACGACGGCGGGGCCGGCGCCGTTTTGCGGCGCAGGGTAGCCGCGCGACCAGACGATCCAGTTGGCGTAGTAGACGCCGGGGTCTTTTTCGTTTTTCTCGATCAGATCCGCGAGCGTCTGCTCCTCGGAGCCGAAGACGTCCGTGTACAGGCGGCGCGCCTCCTCGGAGTCGTCCTCGGTCCACTGGAAGGCCGAGAGGCGCTCGTCGTCCACGCGGAAATAGGCCAGGGCCTCGCTCGGGCCGAGCAGATAGACCTTGTCGTAGCCCGGGAGCCAGGAGCCGTCCTCCGCAAAAGCCGAGGCGTCCGGCACGACCGCGCCATCGGCGGTCGTCGTGAGGATCGTCAGCTGCTCCTCCTGCGTGAACGCGGTATTCAGGAATTCGTCGTTGAGCCACGCCCGGAGCGTGCTGTCGTCCCAGACGTTGCTCGCGCGCTCGTCCGTGATCTTCATGGCGATGGAGTATTCGGCGATCACGAGCGCCCTGTCGCCCGCGATGTCGAGCGTGCGCCACACGAGCGGCGAACCGCGCCAGTTCCCGAACGAAAAGAGCTCGCCCCGGTTGATGATGAGGATGGACGGCCGCGCTTCCGTCGTGGCCTGCCCCCCTCCGGAAGCCTCGAGCGATTCCATCACCGCGTTGACGTCGATGTATTCCGAGCTTCCCCCGTCGCCGCCGAACACCCCGCCGGCCCCGTCGCACGACGCCAGCGCGAGCGCGAGCAGCAGGCACAGGAGCGCCGCCGCCGCCAAGCGGATGAGTTTGATAGATTTTGGCAATCTCTTTTCCATATGGGCTTATTATAACTCATTTCTCACTTTTTGCGAACATTTCTACCAAAGAAATCAATTCTTCGATTGTGCGGGCCCGGTTGGCCTTCTCGCGGAATTGGGAGACGCCGGGCTCCCCTTTGAAATACCAGCCCGCCGCGCCGCGCATCTCGAGGGCGGCGATGCGCGCCCCCTTGTCCGCGCCGGCCAGCCGCGCGTGGCGGATGAACATCGCCGCTTTCTCCCCCCGCGAGACGGGGCCCTCCCCCGCGCGCGCGCCGGAGAAGATCCAGGGGTTGCCGAGCGCCCCGCGCGCGACCATCACGAAATCGCAGCCGGTCTGCTCCATCATGCGCGCCGCGTCCGCGTGGGAAAACACGTCGCCGTTGCCGATCACGGGGATGCGCACGGCCGCTTTCACGCGCGCGATCAGCCCCCAGTCCGCCCGGCCGCTGTAATACTGCTCCCGCGTGCGCGCGTGCAGGCAGACCGCGTCCGCGCCCGCCGCTTCCAGCGTCTGCGCCATCTCCACGCAGTTGATGTGCGCCGCGTCCCAGCCCGCGCGGAACTTCGCCGTCACCGGCTTCTTCGTGTGCTTCTTCAGCGCTTCGACGAGCCGCCCCGCGAGGTCCGGGTCGCGCATCAGGGCGGACCCCTCGCCGTTCTTCACGACCTTCGGGACCGGGCAGCCCATATTGACGTCGATCAGGACGTTGGGGAAGGGCTCGAGGATCTCCGCGGCCTCTGCGAAAACGCCCGGCTCCGACCCGAAGATCTGGTAGCCCACCGGCCCCTCCGAAGGGTCCGTGGCCAACAGGTCATACGTCCTGCGGTTGCGGTAGGTCAGCGCCTTCGCGCTCACCATCTCCGAATAGGAAAGAGCCGCGCCGCATTCGCAGCACAGCCTCCGAAAACTCCTGTCCGTGACCCCGGCAAGCGGCGCCAAAAACAGTCTTCCACGCAAACGAATTTCACCAATCAGCATTTATTGTTCTCAATGCTCAATTTTCGATCGCCGAAGGCCACTCCTGCTCCAGGTCCCTCCCGCGCCCGTCGTGGTTGCGGCGGTTCTTCTCGTAGATGAAATACAGCCCCTCGAGCGTCAGCATCTTGTCGATGATGTCGATGTCGGGGATGCCCTCCGCCATCAGCGTCGCCACGCCGCCCGTCGCGACGACGCGGATCGGCTTCCCGCTCCCGTCGATCTTCTCGAGCTCCTTCTTCATGCGCGCCGTGAGGTATTCGACCATGCCCCGATGCCCGAAGATCAGGCCCGACTGCATGCTCTCGATGGTGTTCTTGCAGATGACCGCCCGCGGCTCGTCCAACTCGATCCGCGGCAGCTTCGCCGTCTTCTCGAACAGCGCGTCCGAGCTGATCTTGAGCCCCGGCGCGATCGCGCCCCCGACGTAGCGCCAGTCGGCCGTGACGCAGCAGAAGGTCGTCGCCGTGCCCAGGTCGATGATGATGAGCGGCCCGCCGTATTTCTGGAGCGCCGCCACCGCGTTCACGATGCGGTCCGCCCCGACCTGCGTCGGGTCGTCGTAGATGATCTTCAGGCCCGTCTTGATGCCCGGCCCGATCACGAGCGCCCGGTGCCCGAAATACTTCTGCGCCATGTGCTGCAGCGTGTAGAGCACGGACGGCACGACCGTCGAGATGATCATGTCCTTCACGTCCGTCATCCGGATGCCCTCGTACTCGAAAAGCTGGTTGATGACCATCCCGTACTCGTCGGCGCTCCGGTACCCGATCGTCTCCATGCGCCAGTTGTGCGTCAGCTTTCCATCCTGAAACACGCCCAGGACAATATTCGTATTCCCTATGTCTATCGCCAATAACATAATGGCCTCGCGCCTCTTCCTTTTGCTACTTGATGGAGACCAGCACGTCGCCGGCGCCTACGGACGCGCCCTTCGCCACGGCGACCGTATCGACGGTGCCGGCGGCCGGGGCCACGATCTCGTTCTCCATCTTCATCGCCTCGAGGATGAGGAGCACCTGATCGGCCGCTACGGCGTCGCCCGCTTTCACGAGGACGTCCAGGATCGTGCCCGGCATCGGGGCCTCGATCACGGTCGCGCCCGCCGAAGGCGCGGAAGGCGCGGCAGCGGACGCAGGCGCGGCAGGAGGCGCAGGCGCGGCTGCCTTGGTTTCGGGGGCAGCGTCCGGCGCTTTGGGCGCGGGGCCGGCCGGGGCCGGGGCCACCGTTATGGACGGCTGGTCGCCGCCCACTTCCTCGACTTCGACGTCATAGGTTTTGCCATTGACAGTGATGTTGTACTTTTTCACAATCGTTCCTCCCTTGCAGTCTGCTCACAGCCCCCTTGCGGCCATGGCCTCCGTTGTGCCGGCTGCCGCCCAGGCCGGGCGCACGCCCGCTGCGCGGTTGATCTTGCGTACGTAGATCGCGGGGGCGGCGCAGGTGTCCGCTTCGTAGGCCGCGACGGCCGCCGCGATGACGGCCAGCAGCACGCCGTCAGCCTCTTTGGCAGCCGGCGGGGCTGGCGCCGCCTGAGCCGCAGATGCCGCCGGAGCCGCAGAGGCCGCGGGCGCCGCCGGGGCCGCAGGCGCCGACGGTTTCGCGGGCCTCGGGGGCTGCTTCCCGCCTCCTTTGCCAGCCGGCGCTTTTCTCTTCTTCTTTTTCTTGAAATCGAACAGGTTCACCTTGGCTCCTTTTCACCCGTCACAGGGGGATGTCCCCGTGCTTCTTCGCGGGCCTCGCGTCGCGCTTGCTCGCCAGCATGTCGAAGGCCGAGATGAGGCGCGGCCTCGACTCGCGCGGGACGATCACGTCCTCCACGTAGCCGAGCTCCGCGGCGCGGTACGGGTTGTTGAATTTCTCTTCGTATTCCGCGATCTTCTCCGTGCGCACTGCCACCGGGTCGTCCGCGTTCTTGATGTCGTTTTTGAAGACGATGTTGGCTGCGCCGGACGCGCCCATGACCGCGATCTGGGCCGTCGGCCACGCGAGCACGAGATCCGCGCCGAGTTCTTTGTTGTTCATCGCGATGTACGCGCCGCCGTAGGCCTTGCGCAGGATCAGCGTCACGCGCGGGACGGTTGCCTCCGCGAACGCGTAGAGCAGTTTCGCGCCGTGGCGGATGATGCCTCCGTGCTCCTGGTCCGTGCCGGGCAGGAAGCCCGGGACGTCCTCGAGCACGAGGAGCGGGATGTTGAACGCGTCGCAGCGACGCACGAAGCGCGCGGCCTTGTCCGAGGCGTCGATGTCGAGGCAGCCCGCCGCCACGGCCGGCTGGTTCGCGACGACGCCGACCGTGTTCCCGCCAAGGCGGATATAGCACGTGATGATGTTTTTTGCGAAATCGCCGGCGACGTCCATGTATTCGCCGTCGTCCGCGATGCCCCGGATGACCTTGTACATGTCGTAGGCCTTGTTCGGGTTCTCCGGCACGAGGCCGTCGAACATGGGCGTCAGGCGGTTCGGGTCGTCCGAAGTGGGCACATAGGGCGCCGTCTCCAGGTTGTTCGAAGGCAGGTAGGACAGGAGCGTCTTGACCTTCGTGAGCGTGTCCGCGTCGTCCTTGCCGATGAAGTGCGCGTTCCCGCTCTTTGAGTTGTGCGTGCGCGCGCCGCCGAGGTCCTCGGCGGAGATCTTCTCCCCCGTCACCGTCTCGATGACCTGCGGGCCCGTGATGAACATCTGGCTCGTGCCGTCGACCATGAAGATGAAATCCGTGATGGCCGGCGAGTACACCGCGCCGCCCGCGCAAGGCCCCATGATGACGGAGATCTGCGGGATGACGCCGCTCGCGATCGTGTTGTTGTAGAAAATCTTCCCGTAGCCGGACAGGGAGGCGACGCCTTCCTGGATGCGCGCGCCGCCGCTGTCGTTGAGGCCGACGATGGGCGCGCCCATCTTCAGCGCCATCTCCTGCGCCTTCACGATCTTGTTTGCGTGGTACTCGCCGAGCGAGCCGCCCAGCACCGTGAAGTCCTGCGCGTAGGCGAAGACAAGCCTGCCGTCCACCTGGCCATAGCCCGTGACGACGCCGTCGCCGGGCGCGTAGGTGTCCGCCATGTCGAAATTTGTCGAGCGGTGATGCACGAAGACATCCATCTCGACGAAGCTCCCCTCGTCGAACAGGATCGCCAGCCGCTCCCGCGCCGTCAGTTTGCCTTGGTTGTGTTGCGACGCGATGCGTTTCTCGCCGCCGCCCGCCTGCGCCTCTGCCTTGAGCCGGCGCAATTGTTCCAGCTTTTTATCCGCCATACCGTTCCTCCGGGGTCATTCGTCTGTTTTTTTCTTCGGAGGCCGCCCGCGCTTTTTCGGCGCCGGCTTCTCCGTTTCTTCGGGTTCTTTTGCAGCCTCCGGCTCGGCTTCCGGCTTGGCCTCCGGCGCCGCACCTGCCGTCGGCTTTTCGTCTTTTGGCTCCTCCGCTTCCGGCGCCGCGCCCGCCGCCGGCTTTTCGTCCTTTGGCGTTTCCGCCTCCGGCGCCGCGCCCGCCTCCGGCTTTTCGTCCTTTGGCGCCTCCGCTTCCGACGCCGCCTTCGCGCCCGGCTTTGTCGCCTTGCGCTTCGGCTTCGAGACCGCCTTGGTCACCACGGGCTCGTCGGACGTTTTTTCCTTTTCTTCCGCTTTCGCTTTCGCTTTCGCTTCCGCCTCCGCCTTCGCCTTTGTCTTTTTCTGCGTTTTTGCCGGGGCCTTTGCCGGCGCGTCCCCCGTCGCTGCCTTCCCAGGCGCGGCCTTCCCGTCCGGTTTCTTGCCTGGTTTGTCAGCGCCCTCCCCGGGCAGCTGGGGCGCCTCTTCGTCGTAAGGCAGGGCAGCACCGGCCTCCTCGCCGCCCTCCGCATCCGCCGCTGCGGCGGCCTCCGCGAGGAGCTGCTCCGTCTCGGCAGCCTCGATGGCGTTGCGCTCGGCGATGTGTTCCTCTTCGCTCTTGATCTTCTCGACCAGGTCGCCGACGCTCATCTTGCCCGAGTACAGCGCTTCGAACTGCTCGCCGTCCAGCGTCTCGACCTCGAGCAGCGCCTCCGCGATCGTATGCAGTTTCGCGATGTTCTCCGTCAGGATCGTCTCCGCCGACACGAAGGCCTCCTCGATCATCGCCTTGATCTCCTCGTCGATCTCCGCCGCGATCTCCTCGGAGTAGTTTTTGTGCGAGGTGAAATCGCGCCCGAGGAAGACCTCCTCCTGCGAGGCGTAGTTTACCGGGCCGAGCTTCTCGGAAAACCCGTACTTCGTCACCATGTCCCGTGCGATGTCCGTCGCCCGCATGATGTCGTTGCTCGCGCCCGTGCTGATGTCGTTGAGCGTCAGCTTCTCCGCGACGCGCCCGCCGAGCAGGTGCACGATCTGCTCCTGCATGTCGGTCTTCGTGCCGTAGTATTTGTCCTCCTTCGGGAGGATCATCGTGAAGCCTCCCGCGCGGCCCCTCGGGATGATCGTGATCTGGTGCACGGGGTCCGTGTTTGGCAGCGCGTGCGCGACGACCGCGTGCCCCGCCTCGTGGTAGGCCGTCAGCTTGCGCTCCGCCTCGCTGATGACGCGGCTCTTCTTTTCCGGGCCCGCGATCACCTTCGTGATCGCCTCCTCGATCTCCTCCATGCGGATCTTGCGCCCGTTGCGGCGCGCCGTGAGCAGGGCCGCCTCGTTGAGCATGTTCTCGATGTCGGCCGGCGTGAAGCCCGGCGTGCGCCGCGCGAGCACCTTCGGCTCCACCTCCGGGGACAGCGGCTTGTTGCGCGAGTGCACGCGGAAGATCGCCTCCCTGCCCTTGATGTCCGGGATGCCGATGACGACCTGCCGGTCGAAGCGCCCGGGCCGGAGGAGCGCCGGGTCGAGGATGTCCGGGCGGTTCGTCGCCGCCAGGATGATGATGCCGCTGTTTTCGCCGAAGCCGTCCATCTCGACGAGCAGCTGGTTCAGCGTCTGCTCCCGCTCGTCATGCCCGCCGCCAAGGCCCGCGCCCCGGCGCCTGCCGACCGCGTCGATCTCGTCGATGAAGACGATGCAGGGGCTGTTTTTCTTTGCCTGCTCGAACAGGTCGCGCACGCGCGACGCGCCGACGCCGACGAACATCTCGACGAAGTCCGATCCGGAGATCGTGAAGAACGGCACTTCCGCCTCGCCCGCCGTCGCCTTGGACAGGTACGTCTTGCCCGTCCCCGGGGGGCCGACGAGCAGGATCCCCTTCGGGATGCGCGCGCCGAGCTCGTTGTATTTTGTCGGGTTCTTCAGGAAGTCGACGACCTCTGAGAGCTCCTCCTTCTCCTCGTCGAGGCCGGCCACGTCCTCGTAGGTGACCTTCTTGCCCTGGTCGCCCCGGTGCAGCTTCGCGCGGCTCTTGCCGAACTGCATCACCTTGCCGCCGCCGCCGCCCGCGTTGTTCATGAAATAATACATGACGACGATGAGCGCGCCGATCACGAAGAGGGACGGGATGAGGTTTGCGAGCACGCCGCCGTCCTTCGGCTTCGGCGTCGATACCTCGATCTTCTTTTTGATCATCTGCGGTATGACGTAGTTGTTTTCAAGCCATTCCAGCTCGATGGAATTGGCTACATAGGACACGATCACATCCCCGTTTTGCAGCGTGGCCGTGATCTTCTGCCCTTCTGCGGAGAACTCCTTGACGTTCTTGGCTTCCAGCTCCCGCGCCATATCCGAGAATTTGACTTCTTCGATTTTCGTGGTGTCGGTGTAATTCCGGGTGAACACCGCGATCGCAATGGCGATGATCACGATGACCGAAAAATACCCTATGCTCCTTTTGCCTCGCATAATTTTGCCTCGTGCAATTCTCCTTCCATACGCAACCCCACAATAATATCACAGGGAACACGTCCGTTCAACGGTTTTCAGCGACTTTTCCCGCTCGTCCTGCGCGGGCCCCAAGCCGGATCCGCCATGTCCGGCGGGCGGAACACCGCCTGCCCCCGTTCGATCCCAAGCGTGTAGTCCCGGGGGAATTCCACGCGCTTCCCGCCCGCGCCCCCGTGCGTCGCCGTGTGCAGCAATTTGTCCGCCGCCGCCAGGTGCACCGCGCCGATGTCCTGCGTCAGGCCGAGCCGGGCGAACGCCTTGACGATGACGCGGTGCCGGACGGCGGGGTGCAGCCCGGCCAGCGCCTCGGCCGGTAGGGAATGCTCCCACCCCTCCAGCAAGGGCCCGGTGACCTGCTCGAAGTAATCGCGGTCCTCCGCCGCGTTCCGCGCAAGCCGCAGCAGGCTCTGCCGGACGCAGCCGCCGGACTCCTCCTCGAGCTGCGGCAGCAGGTCGAGCCGGATGCGGTTGCGGAACGCGTCGCGCGCGTCGTTGCTCGAGTCGAGGCGGAAGGCGATGCCGCGCTCGGCCAGGAACATCTCGATCTCCCAGCGCGGCGTGTCCAGCAGCGGCCGCACGACGGGGAACCCCGCCGCGCCGGCCCGTCTGACCGGAATGCCCGCGAGCCCGTCCGTGCCCGTCCCGCGCAGGATGCGCATCAGTACCGTTTCCACCTGGTCGTCCCGGTTGTGGGCGAGCGCGATGCAGACATCGCCGCCGGGAGACGACGCCGACAGCTTCTCCGCCACCTCGTCGAAAAACGCGTACCGCACGGCGCGGCCCGCCTCCTCGACGCCCATGCCGGTCTCCTCCGCCACCTTCGACGCGTCGATGCGCATGAGCTCAAAGGGCACGCCGAGCCGCTCGCACAGCGTGAACACAAAGCGCTCGTCCTCGTCGGACTCCTCCCCGCGCAGGCCGTGGTTCACGTGCGCGCAGACCACGGAAAGGGACGGGGCTTTCATTTCCAATAATAAATGAAGGAGGCACACCGAGTCCGGCCCGCCCGATATGCCGAGGACGACCGCGCCCTCCTCGGGGATCAGGGCGTTTTGCGCGATGAAGCGCCGCGCTTTTTCAATCATCCTTCAGGCGCCGGTTCCTCCCCGGCCGCTTCAGCCCCATCCTCGGGCGCTGCGCCAGCGTCCTCTGCCGGCGCGGCCTCTTCCGCAGCTTCGCCCTCCGCCGGGGCCTCCGCCCCCTCGGGCGCAGCCGCCTCCGCTTCCGCGCCTTCGCCGGCGGCATCCGCCGCTTCCTCCGTCCCGTCGCCTTCAGGGGCAGCCGCCGAGCTGCCGCCTTCCGCCGAGCTGCCGCCTACGGCCTCCGAGCTGCCGCCCGCGGCCTCCTCCGAGCTGCCGCCCGCAGCGTCCGCCGAGCTGCCGCCCTCCTCTTCGCTGCCGCCCGTGCCGCGCACGGCGTCCAGCTCTTCCTGGGAGATCGGCGGCTTGCCCGTCTCCGGGTAGACATCGATGAGGTACACGATGTCCGCCGCCTCGTAGAGCGCGTCGAGCGCCTCCTGCGTATGCTGCTGCTGGACATAGGAGATGATGGTCTCACGAACCTCGTCCAGCGGCTGGACGGCCTCTTCCGTCCGCGAATTCAGCTTGATGATGTGGAAGCCGTAGTCCGTCTCCACGATACCCGACACCTCGCCCGGCTGCAAGGCCAGCGCCGCTTCCTCAAACGGCGCGACCATCTGCCCCGTGCCGAACGACCCGAGGGCGCCGCCGTTCCCGGTCCCGTCCTCGTTCACGTTGCCGGGGTCCTCGCTGAACTCGTCCGCCAGCGCCGCGAAATCCTCCCCTTCGTTCACGCGGTCCAAAATCTCCTGGATCCGCTGGCGCCCTTCTTCCGAATGCTCCGTATCCGCAATCAAGATATGGCTCGCGTCCAACGACCAAGGCGTCGTGAAGGTGTCTATGTTTTCGTTATAGTAATTTTCTATCTCTTCGTCGGTCGGCGGGTTGCTCTCCGCGATCTCGTCGTTGAACGCGCTCACGTACACCTGGTACTCGAGGTAGTATTTCACGTGGCGCTCCCGCACGCCGTGGTCGTACAGCGACTTCTTCGTGTCGACCGCCGAGAACGTGGAGGCCACGCTCGCCTCGATCTGCGTCCTTTCCTCGTCCGTCGGCACCTGCTTGCCCGCGTCCGCAAAATGCTCCTTCAGCAGCTCGTGCGGGATGCACAGGTCGATCAGCGCGCTGTTGGCGGCGATCTCCTTCTGGTCCGCCAGGAGCTGCTCCATCTCCTTCGTCGCCGCGGAGGACGCGCCAGAGCCCGGGGCGTACATGTCCTCGAGGAAATACCCCGTCCCGAAATACTGCGCGTACATCGCATAGTTTGCGTACGTGCTCACGCCGTTTACGATCCCGCTCTTGACCGGCACCCCGTTCACCTTCGCGAGCGTCTTGCCCGCCGTGATCTGCTGCCAGGCAAACAGCCCCCCGCCCAAAACGGCGATCACGACCGCGAGCGTGAGCAGCCGCTTCCGCAGCACCTGCCTTCTCTTCGTTTTGCTCATATAAGCCATAGTATTTGTCCGCACCCTTTCCTGAATAATTTCACAGCTAAATAGTATACCACATGAGAGTCGAACGCGTCGCCAAAAATCGCTTGTTTTGCGCTTTGGCTGCGTTCTCGTCCTTGCCGTACATCCAGTACGGCTGCGTCCTGCGGCCTTGCCAAACCGCAAAACAAACGATTTTTCGGTCGAAGAGTCTGGAAGCGTCGGATTCGTTCTGTGACACAGGCAAATGGCACAGCCGTACTGGTGGTA
>JAISTX010000015.1 GCA_031272365.1 Eubacteriales Family XIII. Incertae Sedis bacterium | reverse complement strand
GATCTCTGCGCTATGTAGTTTTCAAGGTTCTCGCGGCGCCGCGGCCCGCACGTGGCGACCGTGGCGGCGCAATTATTTATTATATGGGCTGCGCACCCGCAAGTCAACAGGTATTTTTTCCCATATAAGATATGGTATACTGCTTTCATTATGGAAATATACACCCGCATCCGCGACATACGCAATATCGCCCCCTCCTCCGTGGCCCTGGGGTATTTCGACGGGCTGCACATCGGGCACCGCACGCTGATCTCCAAATGCCTCGAGGACGCGGAGAAGCACGGGCGGCTGGGCGCCGTCTTCACGTTCCGGGAGCATCCGAAGAACGTGCTCGCGGGCAGGATCGCCGTGACGCGGCTGCTCTCCCCCGAGGACAAGCACCGGGCCCTCGCGGAGATGGGCGTGGACTGCCTGTTCGAGCTGCCGTTCGAGGCGGGCTTCCACCAGATGCCGCCCGAGGTCTTCGCGCGGGACCTGGTCGCCGGCGCCTTCCACGCGCGGGCCGCGTTCTGCGGCTTCAATTTCCACTTCGGCAAGAACGCTGCCGGCGACGCGGACAGCCTGATCGACTTCGGGGAGGCGTGGGGCTACCAGACCTATGTGCTCGACCCGGTGCACATCCGCACGGAGAAAGGCGTCCCGACGACGCAGACGGTCAGCAGCACGCTGATCCGGGAGCGGATCAAGAGCGGGCGCGTGGAGGAGGCGGGACGGCTGCTCGGCGGGGCGTACAGCCTTTCCGGCGTGGCGACGCCCGGCAAGCAGCTCGGGCGGATGCTCGGCTTCCCGACGGCCAATTTCCCGCTCAGCCCGGCCATGACGCCCCCCGCGCCGGGCGTCTACATCACGCGGACGGCCGTCGCGTTCGAAGCGGGAGCCTGTCCGGCCGTATTCCCGTCCGTGACGAACGTCGGCGTCAACCCGACGACGGACCAGCCGCACGGGGCCATGGTGGAGACGCACCTGTTGGACTGGGACGGTGAGCTGTACGGCAAGGCGCTGCGTGTGCAATTCCTCCGGATGCTGCGCCCCGAGCAGAAATTCGAAAACCTCGACGCGCTGAAGGCCGCAATCGCGAAGAACGCGCAGGAGGCGCGGGACTATTTCGCCTCGGCACCCTCCGAATAGAAGACTTTTTCCGGCCGCAGCGCGCCGCCGCCGGCCGTAGCGATCCCCAAGAACCGCCCCGAGCCCCCCTCGTAGGCGCGCACGGTGCCCTCACCGCCCGCCTCGCAGGGCAAACCGTTGCAAAACCGCGCGGCGTCCGCCCCGGCGAGGTCCACCCGCGGCATCCAGGACAGCGGCGCGTCGATGGGCCGCAGCAGCGCCGCGTCCACGCCCCCCGCCTCGCGCAGCGCCTCCAGGGGCACGCAGTCCGCGAGCAGGAACCCGTCGCTTTTCGTGCGCTCGAGCCCCGACATGGCCGCCCCGCAGCCCAGCAGCCGCCCCGCGTCGGCGCAGATCGTGCGGACGTACACGCCCTTGCCGCAGACGACGTCGAACAGCGCCTCGCCGGCTTCCGCGTCGTATTCAATAACGGTAATATTATTTATGTAGACTTTCCTGGATTTGACTGCCCCGGCCGCCGCGGCCTCGCCTTTGCGCGCGAGCTCGTAGAGCTTGCGGCCGCCCACCTTCACGGCCGAGTACATCGGCGGCGTCTGCAGGATCTCGCCCTCGAAGGACAGCAGCGCGCCCCGGACGGCCGCCTCGTCGGGCAGCGGGCCCTCGTACGCGGCGACCTGCGCGCCCCAGACGTCCTGGGTGTCGGTCTCGAGGCCGAGGCGCATCCGGCAGCGGTAGGCCTTCGCGGCGGGGTCGCCGGGCGCGCTGGCGTATTCGATCACGCGCGTCGCTTTTCCTATATAGATGGGGAGCACGCCCGTCGCCATCGGGTCGAGCGTGCCGGAATGGCCGATGCGCTTCACGCCCGTGAGGCGGCGCAGGATCGCCACCACGTCGTGCGACGTCATGGCCTGCGGCTTTGCGACGGGGAGGATGCCCTCAATCCGCATGCAGGGCTTCTTCGAGGCAGCCGCGGACCTTCGCCACCGCCTCCGGCATGGGCATCTCCGTGGTGAAGCCGGCCGCCCGCACGTGGCCGCCGCCGCCGAAGCCCGCCGCCACGGCCGCCACGTCCACCTTGTCCTTGGAGCGCATGGAGGCCTTGATCTTGCCGTCCGGCAGCTCGCGCAGGAAGACCGACGCCTCGACGCCGATGATGCCGCGCATCTTCTCGCTCATGCCGTCCGTCTCGTCCTCGCCGGCGCCCAGCGAGGCGAGCACCTCGGAAGTCACCCAGGCGAGCGCCCCGCGCCCGTCCGCGAAAAACTCGAGCGTGTCGAGCATCGCCCGCTCGACGAGCAGCTTCTCCGCCTTGACGTTTTGGTAGATCTCCTCATAGGATTGCTGCACAGCGGCGCCCGCTTCGAGCAGGACCGCCGCGATGCGGTGCGTCGCGGGCGTCGTGCTCGCGTACTGGAACCGCCCTGTGTCCGTCACGACGCCGACGTAGAGCGCCGTGGCGATCTTCTCCGTCAGGGGCAGCCCGGCCGCCTCAATCAGGCTGTACACGATCTCCGCCGTCGCCGCGGCGGCCGTGTCCACGTAGTTGAGGTCCGCCTCCGGCAGCGCGGTCACGTGGTGGTCCAGGCACACCGTCTCCTCCGCGCCCGCGTAGAGCGACGCGCGCCCCTCGTTTTCGAGCCGGTCGACGTTGGAGAAGTCCATGAGGATAGACAGATACGGCGCGTCCTCCCAGCCGGCGACGGCCTCCGCCGCCTCCTGGCCGGTGCAGACGGCCCCGTACGTGATGAATTCGATGCTGTGCGGCACTTCCTCGGACACGACGACCCACGCCTCCTTCCCCACCTCGCGCAGGGCGAGCGCGAGCGCGACGGCCGAGCCGAGCGTGTCGCCGTCCATATGCGTGTGCGTGAAGGCCAGCACGTGGTCGTAGGCGCCCAAGAGATCCGCGATCTCGGGGAGCGGCGCCACGCGCCCCTGCGGCCCTTCGTCCTTCGGGATGTCCAGCCCGGACAGGATCTCGTCGATATGCCGCCCGTACTGCTCCGTGGCGTCCGGCTTGAAGCGGAGGTCCGGCGCGTGCCGCAGCCCCATGCGGCCGCCGATCTCGCTGCGGATGAAGCCCTTCGCCTTTTCGAACGCCGCAGCCGCGGCCGCGTCGTCCTCGTCCAAAGTCGTGAAGTAAACAGTCGCGAAGCTGCCGTCGTCGGCCGCCTTCACGTGCGAGACCGTGATCATGCCCTCGAAACCGGGCCCCCTCAGCTCGCGCAGCAAAAGCTCGCCAATGATCCGGCGGATCTCCTCGCCGATTTTCTCCCCCCGATGTGTTTTCTTTGCCATTTCCGGCTCCTCAAACTGCTCCCGCTATAGCTTCTATTCCCTCTCGATCTCCTCCATCCGGAACGCCTCTATCTCGTCGCCGACCTTGATGTCGTTGTAATTTTCGATGCCGATGCCGCACTCGTAGCCCTGCGCCACCTCGCGCACATCATCCTTGAAGCGCCGCAGCGACGACACGCGGCCCTCGTGGATGACCACGCCGTCGCGCACGAGCCGGATCTCCGCGTTGCGCAGGATCTTGCCGTCCACCACGTAGGTGCCCGCGATCGTGCTGCCGTTCGGCAGGCGGAACGTCTCGCGCACCTCGGCCTTGCCGAGGACCACCTCGCGGTACTCGGGGTCGAGCATGCCCTTCAGCGCCGCCTCGACATCGCCGATCACGTCGTAGATCACGCGGTAGAGGCGGATTTCGACGCCCTCCCGCTCCGCGAGCGACGTCACGTTGGCCGGCGGCCTGACGTTGAAGCCGATGATGATCGCGCCGGAGGTGCTGGCGAGCATGACGTCGGATTCCGTCACCGTGCCCGCGCCCCGGTGGATGATGCTGACCTTGACGCCTTCCACATCGATCTTCTCCAGCGACGCGGCGATCGCGCCCACCGAGCCCATCACGTCCGCCTTGACGATGATCTTCAGCTCCTTGACCTCGCCCTCGCGGATCTTGCTGAACAGGTTTTCGAGGCTCGTGCCGCTCGTCTTCGCCATGACCTCCTCGCGCTGGCGCAGCCGCCTCTTCTCGGCGATCTCCCGCGCGCGCCGGTCGTCTTTCAGCGCGTGGAACTCGTCCCCGGCCTGCGGTACCTCGGAAAAGCCCGTGATCTCCACGGCCGTCGCCGGCCCCGCCTTGCGGATCGTCTTGCCCTTGAAATCCGTCATCGTGCGCACCTTCGCGCTCGTCGTGCCGGCCACGATGCTCATCTTGTCCGTCAGCGTGCCGTCGAGGACGAGCAGCGTCGCGAGCGCGCCCTTCGATTTGTCGAGCCGCGCCTCGATGACCGTGCCCACCGCCTTCTTCTTCGGGTTCGCCGTGAGCTCGAGCACCTCGGCCTGGAGCAGGATCATCTCCAGCAGGTTGTCGATCCCCGTCCGCGCCTTGGCGCTCACGGGCACCGCGATCACGTCACCGCCCCATTCTTCCACGAGCACGCCGTTTTCCGACAGCTCCTGCTTCACGCGGTCGGGGTTCGCCCCCTCCTTGTCGATCTTGTTGATCGCCACGATGATCGGCACGCCGGCCGCCTTCGCGTGGCTGATGGATTCGATCGTCTGCGGCATGACGCCGTCGTCCGCCGCGACCACGAGCACCGCGATGTCCGTCACGTGCGCGCCGCGCGCGCGCATCGCCGTGAACGCCTCGTGCCCCGGCGTGTCGAGGAAGACGATGCGCTCGCCCGAGGGCGCCGTCACCTCCGAGGCGCCGATGTGCTGCGTGATGCCGCCCGCCTCCTTCTCCGTCACGTGCGTCGAGCGGATCGCGTCGAGCAGCGACGTCTTGCCGTGGTCGACGTGCCCCATGACCGTGATGATCGGCGGGCGCGGGACCACGTCGCCCTCGTTTTCCGCCACGTCGTCCGGCTCCGCGTAGTCCTCCGCCTCGTCCTCGTCGGTCTCGTCGCGCCCCACCACGAGGTCGATGTCGAGCTCGTCCGCGAGCAATTCGACCGTCACCTCGTCCAGGTACTGGTTGATGTTCGCCATGATGCCCATCTTCACGAGCGCGAGGATGAGCTCCGAGGTCGACCGCTCGACCTGCGAGGCGAGCCCCGCGACCGTGATCGGCACCGTCACCACATGCGTCCCCGGCGCGACGTCGATGAGCATCTCCTCCACGCCGTCCGCGCGGTCCTTCGTATGGCGGCGCACGCGTTTGCGCTGCTGCTTTTCCAGCGTCCCTTCTTCAATAATCGGATTCCTGCTCGCACCCTTGAAATCCTCGACGAGCCCGCCCCGGCGCCCGTCGCGCGCGCCTTTCTTTTTGTCGCCGCCGCGCGACGCGTCGCCGGCCTTGGCGTCCTTGCCTTTTTTCTTCTTGCCCTTCGAGGGGGTGCCGCCGGACTCCGCCGCGCCCTTCTGGGCGCCGCCTTCTTTCTTCTGGTCCTTCGCGCCGCCGCCCTGGCCTTGCTGCGCGCCGCCGCCGCGGCCGTCACGCGATTTCTTCTGCTTCTCCTGGCCGCCCTCTTTTTTTGCGCCCTGCGCCTCTTTCGATGCGGGCGCACCCGCGTCTTTTGCGCCCTTTCCGTCTTTTGCGTCGGCCGCGCCCTTCGCGGCGGGGGCCTCCCCGGCGTGCGCCTGCCCCTCGGCGGGCGTCTGCCCTGCCCCAGCCGCAGAGGGGGCCGCCTCCGGCGCTTCCGCCTGCGCCGCGGGGGCCTGCGCCTCCTCGGCCTTCGCTTTTGCGTCCGCGTCCTCGTCCGTGTCCGGTGCCGTTTCCGCGCCCGTGGCAGCCGGCGCCTCCGCCGTCACGGCCTTCTCCGCCGCATCGGCCTTCTCGGCTTTCTCAGCCTTCGCCGCTTTTTCCGCTTTCTCTACCGGGGCCTTCTCCGCCGCCGGCTCCCCCGCCTCCTTCTTCGCCGGTTTCGGCTCCGGCTCGTCTATGTATTTCTTCGCGACAGAAAGCACAGGCGCCTTCTTCGACTCTTCCTGCGCCGCCGCCTCCGCGCGGAGCCGCTCGGCCTCGGCCTCCGCCGCCGCCGCGGCCTCCTCCGCCGCCTTCTTCTCCGCCTCTACGTCCGCCCGCTTGATGCGCCGGGGGCCCTTGCGGTCCTTCTCGCCGCCCTCTTCGTACCACCGGCGGATTTTCAAAACCTCGTTGTCGGAAAGGTTTTTCGTCGCCCCCCTGGCATTGATGCCAAGCTCCAGCGCCTTCTCCAGCACTTCGTTGTTGCTCTTGCCCAGCTCGGCCGCAAGATCTTTGACTAACATTCCTTCACCTCCCCTTCCGAACACAATCCCTCAAACCGCTTCCGGAAGTCATCCTTCCCCTCCACCGTCAGGGAGATTCCAAGAGAAGAAAACACATTCTTTTTCTTCATGGCCTTCTCCAAACACTGCACATTCCGGCACAGATAGGCCCCCCGCCCATTCATGCGCCCCGTCAAGTCAAGCGACGGCTGCCCGTCGTCGGCGACGAGCCGGATGAGAGACGCCTTCGGGAAAGACGTCATGCACCCCACGCACCTGCGCATCGGAATTTTTTTATTCTTCAATAGGTTCCTCCTCATTGCCTTCGTCCGCTTCGTTGCCATCTGCTGCCGCTTCGCCGATTTCCGGCGCGCCAGCGCTGTCCGCAGCCGCATCGCCTTCGTCCGCAGCCGCCTCGCCTTCGTCCGCGGACGCCTCGCCGTCCGCAGCTTCGCCGCCGTCCTCCGACGCCTCCGCGAGGAAATCCTCCACGTTGTAGAAACCGTCCTCGTCGAGCGCCACGTCCGGCGTCTCCGCGAGCTCCTCGGAAACGCTGTAATACTGCGAGTGGCTCTTGATGT
>JAISTX010000013.1 GCA_031272365.1 Eubacteriales Family XIII. Incertae Sedis bacterium | reverse complement strand
GTCGGAGAGCTCGTCCATGCCGAGGATCGCGATGATGTCCTGCAGCTCCTTGTAGTGCTGGAGCACCTCCTGCACGGAGCGGGCGGTGTTGTAGTGGTCCTCGCCGATGATGAGCGGGTCCATGATGCGGCTCGTCGACTCGAGCGGGTCGACCGCCGGGTAGATGCCGAGCTCGGTGATCGCGCGGGACAGCACCGTCGTCGCGTCGAGGTGGGCGAACGTCGTCGCCGGCGCGGGGTCGGTCAGGTCGTCGGCGGGCACGTAGATGGCCTGCACGGACGTGATCGAGCCCTTCTTCGTCGACGTGATGCGCTCCTGCAGCGCGCCCATCTCGGTGGCCAGCGTGGGCTGGTACCCGACCGAGGACGGCACGCGGCCGAGCAGGGCGCTCACCTCGGAGCCCGCCTGCGTGAAGCGGAAGATGTTGTCGATGAAGAGCAGCACGTCCTGGCCCTCCTGGTCGCGGAAGTACTCCGCCATCGTCAGGCCCGTCAGCGCCACGCGCATCCGCGCGCCCGGCGGCTCGTTCATCTGGCCGAACACCATGGCCGTTTTCTCGATGACGCCCGACTCGATCATCTCGTAGTACAGGTCGTTGCCCTCGCGCGTGCGCTCGCCGACGCCCGAGAAGACGGAGATGCCGCCGTGCTCCTTGGCGATGTTGCGGATCAGCTCCTGGATCAGCACCGTCTTGCCGACGCCCGCGCCGCCGAAGAGGCCGACCTTGCCGCCTCTGGTGTACGGCGCGATGAGGTCGATGACCTTGATGCCCGTCTCGAAGATGTTGGAGCTCGTGTCCTGGTCCTCGAAGGAGGGCGGGTCGCGGTGGATGGGCAGGCGCTTCTTCGTCTTGACCGGCTTCTTCTCGTCGATGTTCTCCCCGACGACGTTGAACAGCCGCCCGAGCACCTCGCTCCCGACCGGCACCTCGATGGGGCCGCCCGTGTCGATGGCGTCCATGCCGCGGGACAGCCCGTCCGTCGAGGACAGGGCGATGCAGCGCACGACGTCGTCGCCGAGGTGCTGCGCGGCCTCCGCCGTGATCTCCTTCTCCCCGCACGGGATTTTGATGGCATTGAGCAGCTGCGGCATATTGTCCTGTTCGAACTTGATGTCGACAACCGGCCCTATGATCTGATGGATGACGCCTTTGTTGCTCATGGGTACACTCCTTTTAACTCACGGCTTCGCTGCCGCTGACTATCTCCGTGATTTCCTTCGTGATCGCGGCCTGCCGCGCGCGGTTGTAGAAGAGGCCGAGGCTGTCGATCATGCCGTGCGCGTTGTCGGTCGCGTTCTCCATCGCGATGCGCCGCGCCGCGTGCTCGCAGGTGGCCGATTCGATGACCGCCCCGTAGAGGGCGATCTCTGCGTATTTTGGGACAAGATAGGAGAGCACCTCCTCCGCCGAGGGCTCGTACTCCACGTCCGGCGTCGTGGGCCTTTTCCCCTCGCCTTCCGCGTCACCCCCGGCGGCGCTGCTACCGTCGGACACCTCCAAACTGTCGAACGGCAGCAGCGTCTTGGATTCTACATGCTGTTCCAGGGTCGACTTGAAGATCGTGCCGATGAGGACGACCTCGTCGATTTCCTCCCCGTCGTATTTTTCAATAACGGCCTTCGCGATCTCCCCCGTATCGGCGAACGTCACGCTCTCCGGCGCGCCCGTCCACGACGCGAGGATCTCGTAGCCGCGCTTGGCGAAATAGTCGCGCCCCTTGCTGCCTACGCAGGCGATGAGGGGCTTCTCGCTGTGGCCCTGCGCCAGGCGCTCCGCCTCCTTGAGCACGTTGGAGTTGAAGCTGCCCGCCAGGCCGCGGTTGCTCGTCACGACGATGAGGCAGGACCGCTTCACCTCGCGGCCGCCCGGGCGGTACTGCTCGGGCACCTCCGTGATGTGCTCCATGACGCCCGCGATGCTGTCCGTGACCTCGCGGAAGATCGCCTGCGTCCGCTCAAACGTCGCCTTGGCGCGGCGCAGCTTCGCGGCAGAGACGAGCTTCATCGCGTTCGTGATGTGCTCGATGCTCGTGACGCTCTTGATGCGCCGTTTGATGTCTTGCATAGAGGAAGCTGCCATCGTTATTTGCTCTTTTCAAACTCCTGCTTGTACTCTTCGATGCCCTTCTTCAGCTCCGCCTCGGCCTCCTCCGAGAGCGCGCCGGTCTCCAGGATGCCCCCACCGACCCCCGGGTGGAGGCTGTCCATGTGCTCGTAGAAGCCCTTCTCGAAGGCCGCGATGTCCGCGATGTCCATGTCGTCGAGGTATTTGCCGACCGCCGCGTAGAAGATCATGACCTGGTGGTCGACGCGCGCGGGGCTGTACTGCCGCTGCTTGATGACCTCCATGAGCACGCGCCCGTGATCGAGGCGGGCCTTCGTCTCCTTGTCGATGTCGCTGCCGAACTGCGAGAAGCTCGCGAGCTCGCGGTACTGCGCCAGCTCCAGCTTGACCGAGCTGGCGACCTTCTTCATCGCCTTGATCTGCGCGTTGCCGCCGACGCGCGACACCGAGATGCCCGCGTTCACGGCCGGCCGCTGCCCCGAGAAGAACAGGTCCGTCTCGAGGAAGATCTGCCCGTCCGTGATCGAGATGACGTTGGTCGGGATGTAGGCCGACACGTCGCCCGCCTGCGTTTCAATAATGGGGAGCGCCGTGATGCTGCCGCCGCCGAGCTCGTCGGAGAGCTTCGCCGCGCGCTCCAAAAGGCGGCTGTGCAGGTAGAAGATGTCGCCCGGGTAGGCCTCGCGCCCCGGCGGGCGCCGGAGCAGCAGGGACATCGCGCGGTACGCGACCGCGTGCTTGGAGAGGTCGTCGTAGATGATGAGGACGTGCTTGCCCTCGTGCATGAACTGCTCCGCCATCGCGCAGCCCGCGTAGGGCGCGAGGTACTGGAGCGGCGCCACGTCGCTCGCCGTCGCCGAGACGACGATCGTGTAGCCCATCGCCCCCATGTCCTCGAAATGCTGCACCATCTGCGCGACCGTCGACTGCTTCTGCCCGATCGCCACGTAGATGCAGATCACGTCCTGCCCCTTCTGGTTGAGGATCGTGTCGACCGCGATCGCGGTCTTGCCCGTCTGCCGGTCGCCGATGATCAGCTCGCGCTGGCCCTTGCCGATCGGGATCATCGAGTCGATGGCCTTCAGCCCCGTCTGGAGCGGCTGCGTGACCGACTTGCGCGCGAGCACGCCGGGGGCGATGCGTTCGACGGGGCGCGTGGCCTTCGTCTTGACCGGCCCCTTGCCGTCGAGCGGCTGCCCGAGCGCGTTCACGACGCGCCCGATGAGCGCCTCGCCCACGGGCACCTCCACGACGCGGCCCGTCGGCTTCACGACGTCCCCCTCGCGGATGTGCGTGTCGCTGCCCATGATGACGACGCCGACGTTCTCCTCCTCGAGGTTGAGCGCCATGCCGTACGTTTCGCCCGGGAATTCGAGGAGCTCGCCCGACATGCAGTTTTCGAGCCCGAAGACGCGCGCGATGCCGTCGCCCACCTGGATGACCGACCCGAAGTCCGAGATCGTGGTCTTGTTCTCGTAGTTTTTGATCTGCTCGCGTATGACGGCGCTGATTTCTTCCGGTTTCAAATTCATTTTCGTTTCCTTTTTCAACTAAGCATCTGCTGCTTCATCCGCTCCAGCCTGTCCTTCACGGAAAGGTCGACAAGCTTCCCATCAATGTACAGCACAACGCCCCCGATCAGCGATTTGTCCAGCCGGTTCTCGAGCCGCACCCTCTTGCCGACGGCCTTGCCCGCGTCGGCCTCGAACGCCTCGAGCCTTTTCCCCTCGATCGGCACGGTCGAGTAGAGGACGCCCTTCGCCAGGCCCTCCGCCTCGTCGACGAGCTCCGCGTATTTGCGCGCGATCTGGTCCCACGAGCTGACGCGGTGGTGGTCGATGAGCACGTAGAGGAAATTGAGCAGCTCCCTGGAGATGCGCCCCTTGAAGACCTGCTCCGCCGCGTCCTTCTTCTCGGGCACGTTGAGCGTGGGCACGAGGAAGATGCGCTTCAGCTCCGGGTATTCCTTGAACACCCCGGAGACGCCTTCGAGCTCCTCCGCGATGGCCGAAACCGCCCCCGCCTCCTTCGCCGCGCCGAAGAGCGCGTGCGCGTATGTGTCCGCTACGGTCAGTGGGTCCATGTCTCCACGCCGCTTTCCTTCAGGATCTCATCGACGAATTTGAGCTGCTGCTTCTCGTCCAGCTCCTTCTCGAGGATGCGCTCCGCCGCGTAGATCGCGAGCAGCGCCACCTGGTCCTTCATCGCCTCGGCCGCCTCCTTGCGCTCGCGCTCGATGTCCTTCTCGGCCTTCGCGAGGATGGCCTGGGCCTTGTCGTTCGCCTCGGAGACGATCTCCGCCGCGCGCGCGTCCGCCTTCGCCTTCGCCTGCTTGAGGATCTCCCTGCGCTCCAGCTCGACGCCGTCCAGCTTCCCCTTGTACTCCGCGAGGTGGCCTTCGGCCTCCTGCTCCTTGGCCTCCGCGCTGTCGAACTGGTCCTGGACCTTCTGCGCGCGCGCCTCCATGAAGCCATGGACGCGGTCGAAGAAGTACTTCTTGAAGACGAAGTACAGCACGGCGAACGAGATGAGGATCATCACGAACGTCCAGTCGAAGCCGATCAGCGACGTCGTGTAGATCACCTCGCCGTTTTCGCCCGTGCCGCTCTCGCTCGCCGTCGAGCACGCCGTGAGCAGGGGGGCGAGGAAGAGGCAGAGCGCCGCTGCCCGTATAGCCTTTTTCCGCATCGGCCTTCCTCTTTACAGCTTCCCGACGAGCGGGTTCACGAAGACGAGCACGATGGCCACAATCAGGGCGAAGATGATCGACGTCTCCGACATGGCCAGGCCGATGAACAGCGTCGTCGTGATGTCGCCCTTCGTCTCCGGCTGGCGCGCGATGCTCTCGAGCGCCTTGCTCGTCGCGATGCCCTGCCCGAGCCCGACGCCCATGCCGACGAGCATCGCGATGCCCGCGCCGAGGGCCGAGAGGCCGAGTACGAATGCTTCCGGTGTAACCTGTGTCATGATAGTTCCTCCTTCAATAATTGCAATAACATTCTTTTTTCAACTCTCCATCCACTATGCCGCGTGCTCTTCGTGCGGCGCCACCGCGCGCCCGATGAACGACATCGTCAGCATGCAGAACACGAACGCCTGCAGGAACGGCTCGAACATGTCGAAGAAAGCGTTCGGGAACAGCGGGATGACGGCCTGGAAGACCGGCACCTGCTCGCCGAACGCGCCGAGCACCTTCTCGCTGAGGAAGTGCATCAGGTGGAAAAACAGGTCCATGATGATGACGCCCGCGAGGATGTTGCCGAAGATACGGAAGGACAGGCTGATCGGGAACGTGACCTCCTCGAGGATCTTCAGCGGCACCATGAACGGCAGCGGCTCGGCGAAATGCTTGATGTAGCCGAGGCCGCCCTTGCTGCGTATGGAATTGATCTGGATCAGGAAAAACACGAGCACGCCCATCGCGAAGGTGAAGTTCATGTCCGCCGTCGCGGCGCGGCTCGGCGCCCCGTTGGCGCCCGGCAGCATGCCCAGCGCGTTGTTGATGATGAGGAAGAGGAAGAGCGTGCCGATGTACGGCGCAAACGCCTTGCAGTGCGGCCCCATCGTGTTCTTCACGAAATTGTAGACGGTCTCGACGATCATCTCGTTGACGACCTGTATGCCCCGGGGGACCTTCTCCATGCGGCGCGTCGAGAGGACCGCGTAGAGGATCATCCCCACCGCGACGATCACCGCCCAGACCACGGTCTCCGTGATATAGAAGCCGTTCGGGAACATGATGATGACGCGCGGGCCCAGGTTCATTTCCATGCGTTCTTACCTCGCGAGAATGCCTCCGGCCCCTGCGGCACGCGGCGGTATTTGACGAAATGCCGGTGCGTCATGTAGGCGCGGCCCCTCTTGTAGAGGACGATGCGCGGCTCCTTCTCGAACATCCGGCTCTTCGTGTAGGCCTCGTAGCGGAAGGATTCCTGCGGCCGCTTCCCGGCGAGAGAGAGCACCTTCGGCACGGCGAACAGCTGCACCGGCAGCATGAGCCGGGGGAGCAGCAGGCCGACCACGCAGCCCAGCCCCGCCACGTCCGAGGTGCGGAACGCCAGGAACAGCGCGCCCCCGTATAGTACGATTCGTAGGATATAGCCCGTGATGACGGCCCCCCTGCGCCTTGCGCGCATGGCCTGCTCGATGGAAACCGCCAGCAGGTGCATGCAGATGAGCGCGACGGCCGTGCCGAGGGCAAGGCCGTACGGGAAGAGGGCGTTGACGCCCAGAAATGCCAGCGAGACAAGCTCTGCAAGCCCTGCCGCCAGCACCGAATAGCGTAAATTTTCTCTCCTAAGTATCGAAATAGCAACCAACCTCTTTTTTTTGATTTGTCGCTTACTCTACCACTATTGGATGGCCGGTGTCAAGGCAAAACAGGCCCCAAAAGCGAAAAAATAACGGAATTTTCAGAATGCTTTTCCGTCATTTTGTAGCATGGGCGGCATGGAGCGGCGCGGCCGTGTGGACTACAGAAGCGCAACAGGTATTACCTTGTCTTCGCCGGAAAGCGTAATCAGGTTCTCGTAAAGGCAAACCACGCCGCCCGTACCTCGGCGCATGCCCGGAATCTTGTCCAAGATGGAAAATGTGCGCACATCAGATTTCGTGGGGTCGGCGTGTTTTTTGATTTCTATCGGATAGAGCGTACCCCCGTTCTCAATCAACAAATCTATTTCTCTTCCGTCGCGGTCGCGATAAAAATAAAACGGAAAGTCAAGGATACCGGCGTTGGCGTAGCTCTTGATGATTTCCGAAACCACAAATGTTTCAAAGAACGCGCCTGCCATCGCCCCATTTTTCAGGACATCCGGCGTGGTCCATCTTGTGAGGTAGGCTGCAAGTCCGGTATCCAAAAAATACAACTTCGGCGTTTTGAGCGTCCGCTTTGTGATGTTGTTGCGATACGGTGGGAGTAGATAGACCAGGTTTGACGCCACCAGGATGGACAACCACCGCTCAGCGGTGTGCTGGCTGATGCCCACATCCCTTGCAATAGACGCGAGGTTGAGCAAGCTACCCGTCAAGCTCGCCGCAACCGTCATAAACTGCAAAAATTTCACTTCGTCGCCTACTTGCGCCAGATCGCGCACATCGCGTTCCAGATACGTCTTGACATATGCGGCGAAGAACATCCGCCAATCAAAATCTGGATTGGCGCATAACTCCGGAAAGCCGCCCTGATGAATAGCTTCCCATACATCGGAATAGGCGATGTATGCTATTTCCTTCTCGCGCTCTCTGAAATAGTCGCCGGTCGGCAGGAACGGCGTGTTGCATGATATACCATAAAGTTCGCGCATAGACAGGCAGGGAAGATTCAGTATGCCAATTCGTCCTGCCAAAGATTCACTGACATTTTTCATCATCGCAAACTGCTGTGAGCCGGAAAGATAAAACTGCCCTTTTCGTTTCTCTTTGTCCAATATGATTTTGATCTGTGGAAAGAGATTCGGCGCGTACTGTACCTCATCCACAAAAATAGGCGGCGGGTTGTCCTTGAAGAACGTGCCGCTTTCGCTGATTGCGCTCATCAGCAGGAGTTTGTCGTCAAGCGTAACGTAGCCCGCTTCGCTTGCGACCTCTTTCAAAAGCGTGGTTTTCCCGACCTGACGCGCTCCTGTGACGAGCACCGCGCCAAACATCTTTGATAGCTTCCGGATGGTCTCGTCTGCGTGGCGTTGGTAAAACAATATCGCTCCCTCCGTTTCGGCTAATTTGTATCTCAATAGCATATTAGCCGAAATCGTAGCTTCTGTCAACCACCTATATGACGATGAGCGGCGCGGCCGTGGCCGCCTGCACGTCCTCGGCCGTGTAGCCCTCGTTCACCTCCGTCAGGACGAGGCCGTCAGGCCCCACCTCGATGACGCCCATCTCCGTGATGATCATGTCCACCACGCCCACGGCCGTGAGCGGGAGCGTGCACTCCTTGAGGATCTTCGGGGCGCCCTTCTGCGTGTGCGTCATCGCGATGATGACCTTCTTCGCGCCGACGACGAGGTCCATCGCGCCGCCCATGCCCGGCACCATCTTGCCCGGGATGATCCAGTTGGCCAGGTTGCCCTTCTCGTCCACTTCGAGCGCGCCGAGGACGGTCACGTCCACGTGCCCGCCGCGGATGAGCCCGAAGCTCGTCGCCGAGTCGATGTAGCTGCCGCCCGGGCGGGCGATCGAGGGCTGGCCGCCCGCGTCGACGATGTGGAGCTGGTCGCTCGTGTCGTCCGTGACCGCGCCGAGCCCGACGATGCCGTTCTCCGCCTGGAGGAAGACGTCCATCCCCTCCGGCATGTACCTGGCCGCCAGCGTCGGGAGGCCGATGCCGAGGTTGATGACGTCGCCCTGCTTGAACTCCTTGGCGACGCGCTGCGCGATGATCTCTTTTGCGGATTTGCCTTCCATCATGCACCTCCCAGGCCCGGCACGACGTAGTCGACGAAGATCGAGGACGTCATGACGTTCTCCGGCACGATGTCGCCGACCTCCACGATATGCGCCGCCTCGGCGATGACCACGTCCGCGGCCGTCGCCATGACGGCGCTGAAGTTGCGCATCGTGCCTTTGTACCAGACGTTGCCGATCTTGTCGACGTAGTAGCCGGCGATGATTGCGATGTCCGCCGTGAGCGGCTTCATGAGCAGGTAGTCCCTGCCGTCCACGGCGACCCGCCCCTCGGCGTAGGGGTTCTCCTCCACGAGGGTGCCGACCCCCGTGGGGGTGAGGACGCCGCCGAGGCCGGCGCCCCCCGCCCGGATCATCTCCGCGAAGCTGCCCTGCGGGATCAGCACGAGCTCCAGCTCGCCGGCCTGCTCCTGCGCGGCCACCTCGGGGTTCAGCCCGACGTGCGTCGCGATCAGCTTCTTGACCTGGCGGTTGTGGATGAGCTTGGCGATGCCGTAGTGCTCGTCCCCGATCGGCCCGCCCGGCATGGACGCGTCGTTGGAGATGATCGTGAAGCCGCCCTTGCCGCTGCCCGCCAGCTCGCCGATCAGCCGGTGCGCGTTGCCGCACCCCATGAAGCCGCCGAACATGATCGTCGCCCCGTCGGGGATCTTCTCGACGGCTTCCTTCACGGGGATCACTTTGTTGATCATTGCGCCAACCCCAGGATCTGCCGCGCCTCCGCGGGCGTCGCGGCCTCACAGCCAAACTCCTCGATGATGCGCTTGGCGCGCGCGACGAATACCATGTTGTTCTCCGCGATGACGCCCTTCTTGTACAGCACGTTGTCCTCCATGCCGACGCGCACGTTGCCGCCCATCGCGACCGCCGCGTACAGGATCTCCATCGCGCCCGCGCCGACGCCGAACGTGCTCCACGTCGAGCCCGGCGCGACCGAGTCCATCGTCTCCTTCATGAAGACGAGGTTTTTCACGGAGGCCGCGATGCCGCCCGCGCACCCCATGCACAGCTGGAAGTGCAGCGGCGCCTTCAGCACGCCCTTCTTCAAATAATAGGCTGCGTTGTAGATCATGCCGGGGTCGAACGCCTCGATCTCCGGCTTCACGCCCACCTCCTGCATGAGCCCGCCGAGCTTCTCGAGGAAGGCCGGGTTGTTCTCGAAGACGCTCGTGTGCAGCCAGTTCATCGTGCCGCAGTCGTAGGACGCCATCTCCGGCTTCAGCTCGTAGAAGGGCCGGATGCGGTCCTCCTCCTTGAGGCCGACGCCACCCGACGTCGTCAGGTTGAGGATGATGTCGCAGTCCTTCTTCGCGCGGATCAGCTCGACGGTCTTCTGGAACTTCCCGAACTCCATCGCGGCGCGGCCCTCGTCGTCGCGCACGTGGATATGCGCGACGGCGGCCCCTTCCTTCCAGCAGGCATAGACCTCCTCGGCGATCTCCTCCGGCTCCAAAGGCACGTTCGGCGTGTTTTCCTTCGTCGGCCAGGCTCCCGTCGTCGCGACCGTGATGATTCTTTTATTCTTCAAATCGCTCATCAGATGTTCCCTCCGTAGGTGTAGGTGCGGTCCGGGACGTCCTTGTTGATGTCGTCCTCGTCGATCTCCGCCGCGCAGCGCGCCATCGAGCCGTCGCCGAGGTACCACCTGAGCGGGAAGCAGTAGAAGCGGAAGCGCTTGCCGGAGACCTTGTCGAGGTCGCCGCCGAGGTTCTCGACGCCGACGATGCCGTGCCCGAGCATCATCTTGTGGCAGGGCTCCCACGTGCCCCAGTTGCCGATCGCCTCGAGGTCGCCGAACTTCTTGTCGTAGGCTTCCTGCCCGAAGATGCGGATGTACTCGAATTTGTCGAACTCCGCGTAGGCCTCCTCGCCGAACTCGTTCTTGTACTCCTCCGTGATCGGGATGCCCGAGGCGCCGATGAGGTTCATCCTGGTCATGCCGTTGTTGCCCATCGCCGTGAGGAGCGGGTGGTCGAGCGCCTGGCTGTCCATCGCCACGCATTTGACCTTGTGCTCGACGAACCACCGGCCCGCGTCGACGCCCGTGCCGGCCGCGTAGTGGTAGTAGTTTTTGCTGTCGTCGAAGTCGCGGTGCTGCCCCGTGTTGAGGCAGACGACCATGCCTTCGAGCTCCTTCGGGTCGATGCCCGCCCGCTTGCAGGCGTCGTCGAGGTGCTCGGGCCCGATGAGCGTCGGCACGCGCGTGATCTTGTCGTAGTCCGGGTTGTAGCCGGCCTTGCGCGTCTTCGCGTACGGCCCCCAGTTGTTGATGTGGATCTCGAGGCAAACCGCGTCGCCCGTGTAGGCGTCCACCGGCATCTCGTGCGTGTAGCGCGCGCGCCGGCCGTCAAACTCGTACTCCATGACGTGCCGGGGCGCGTCGCAGTGCGTGCCCGTGTGCATCGTGCACGTGATCTTCTGCGTGAGCACGCCGCCCTTCGCCATCGTGTGCGCGTTCGTGATCTCCGGCTTGTCGAAATACGGCCACCGCGGGATCTCCGCGCTGAAGGGGTGCGCCAGGTCTACCCATACTTTCTTTCCCATGATTTTTTCTCCTCTCTTCTTATATAAATAATTTAACAAGCCCAATAGCCGCCCGTCGCGTCGTAGTTGCCGCCCGTCAGGAAATCCGACGCCGGCGACGCGAGGAAGACCGCGAGCCCTACGAAGTCCGACGGCTCCCCGAGCCGCCCGATCGGGAGGCGCTTGAGGAAGTTTTGGTAGACGGCCGACTCCTTGTCGAACATCCACTCCGTCAGGTCCGAGCGGAACACGGTCGGGTTGATCGAGTTGACGTTGATGCCGTGCTGGGTCGTCAGGTCGCAGGCGAGGCTCTGCACCATGAGGTCCACGCCGCCCTTCGCCGTGCAGTAGCCGGTGTAGCCCGCCATGCCCATCTTCGACCGGGCCGAGGAGGTGATGACCATCTTGCCGCCCTTCCCCTGCGCCGCCATCTGCGCCGCGACGTATTTCGCGAGCAGGTAGATGCTCGTGACGTCGGCGTCCATGATCTTCTTCCACTCCTCCGTCGTCTGCTCGAGGATGTTCTTCGGCGCGTTGAAGCCGTGGCAGGCGCCGAGGATGTTCACCTCGCCGTACGTGTCCACGGCAGCCTTCACGAGCGCCTTCACGTCCTCCTCGCTCGCGGGGTCCGCGGCGAAGCTGGTCGCCTCGATGCCCGCCGCCTTGAGCTCATAGGCGTACGCCTCGAGCTTGTCCTTGCTGCGCGCGCTCGCCACGACCTTCGCGCCGGCGAAGCCGTAGCCCGCGGCCACCGCGCCGCCGAGCGCGCCCGTCGCGCCCGTCACGATCGCGGTCTTGCCCGCAAGCGAGAACATGCTGTCGACGAATTTCTTCTCAACTGTTATTGCCATCTCCTTCTTCTCCTCCTTCCTTTCGGGCGAACGCAGTTCGCCCCTACATGCCCGCCCTGGTCACGCCAGGTCTTTTGTCACGCGGATGAGGTACGCCCGCAGCGCCTTGTTGCGCGCGTCCGCCTCCTCCGGCGTCCACTTCTGGTACCCTTCGCCCGTCTTGAAGCCGAGCTTCCCGTCTGCCACGAGCTGCTCCAGCAGCGCCGAGGGCTCGTGGCCGTCGGCGAGGTACGGCAGCACCCCGCGCTGGATCGACAGCGACAGGTCCGTCCCGATCATGTCCACGTTCTCCAGGACGCCCAGGTGCGGCCAGCGCAGCCCCGGCCCGTAGCGCAGCGCCTCGTCCACGGTCGCCGCGTCGGCGATGCCGGCCTCGACCATGTACAGCGCCTCGCGCCACAGCGCGTGCTGCAGCCGGTTGGCCACGAAGCCCTGCACGTCCTTCATGCATTTCACGGGCTTCTTGCCGATCTTCTTCAGATAGTCATACGTCTTGTCCACGACCTCCATCGAGGTCCCCTCGCCCTTGACCACCTCCACGAGCGGGATGAGGTAGGGCGGGTTCCAGAAATGCGTGCCGACGACGCGGTCCTTCTTCTGCGTCTTCGACGCGATCTGCGTGATGCTCATGACCGAGGTGTTCGTCGCGAGGATCGTGTCCTCGCGCACGAGCGGCTCGATCCCGGCAAACAGGTCCTGCTTGATCTGCATGTCCTCCGGCACGCACTCGACGACGAGGTCCGCGCCCTTCAGCGCCGCCTCCATGTCGTCTGTGAACGAGATGCGGCCGAGCGATGCCTCCGCGTCCGCCCCGGCCATCGCGCCGTGCTCCACGAGCTGGTCGAGGTTTTTCCGGATGCCCGCGAGCGGGTCGTCCTTCATCGACCGGGACCGGAGCACGACCTCGGTGCCGGGGTCCTTCGCGAAGACCTGGCACAGGCCGTTGCCCATGAGGCCCGAGCCCAGCACCGCTACTTTCTTGATGCCCATCGCACAGGCCCTCACGCGTAGGTGATGATGACCAGCGTCTCGCAGACCTCGCGGCCCTCGTTGATCATCTCACGCCCTTCGTTCGGCCCGATGTACAGCGAATCGCCCGCTTTCAGGAGGAAGGTCTCCGTCTTGCTCTTCACCGTGATCTCCCCGGAGAGGATGTAGTACACCTTCTCGTTCGGGCTGTTCTCCTCGTACGCCCAGTCCGCGCCGCCGCCCGGCAGGAAGTACGACTTGCCGACCCAGAACGTCTGGATGCCCGTCTCCTCTTTGCCCTGCAGCCGGAACGCCGTCATCCCGAAATGGCCGGGCGCCGCGTACGACTGCACGTCTTTCAGTTCCACTTTTTTCATCTCGTCTTCACCATCCTCTCATTCATTATTGTTTGATCACTGCCATTCACTGCTGCTTGTTGCGCTTCGTCAGCACGGCCGCGGTCACGGCGTAGATGGCCGCGATGGCGATCATGCAGAGCTGCCAAATCAGGTATCCGTTCATGTTTTTACCTCCCTATGCCTCTTCCTGCTCTTCGTCCGACCCGTCGGACATCTTCTTGTACATCGGCAGGCCGATCAGGATGGCCACGACCGTGATGGCGAGCATGATGAGCTCGCATTTTCCCCAAAAATCGTAGAATAACATTCCTTGTCCCTCCTTCTATTCCGCCGCGGCGAGCGCTTCCGCCTTCTTCGCCTTCATCGTCTTGAACAGCGCCTCGCCCCCGGGCAGCGCCAGGTTCGCGACGACGCCGATCACGAGCGAGCAGGCCAGCGTGATGTAGCTGTTGAGCACGCCCTCCATGCCGAGCGCGGCGGGCAGCGGCGTGAACGACCAGATCAGGTTGATGATCCAGGTGCCGAACAGCGTGACCTCCGCGGCCTTCTTCGAGGTCTTCCAGAACAGGCCGTAGACGGCGACCCAGAAGATCGGCACGAGGAAGGAGAAGAGCCAGTTTGCGCCCGCGACCATCTCCGGCAGGAAGAAGCTGCTGATGATGGAGATGACGCCGAGCACGACGATCGTGATGCGGATCTTCTTCGCCTGCTCCGCCTCGCTATCCTTGGAGCCCGAGCAGGTGACGTAGATGTCCTTGATGAACAGCGTCGCCGGCGCCATCACGTTCGTCGCGAACGTCGAGAGCAGGGCGCCGAGGAAGCCCGCGCAGAGCCAGGCGACGAGCCACGGCGGCAGGTAGTTGACGATGAGCATGGGGCCGCCGACCTTCGCGCCGAGCGCCTGGAGCTCCGGGATGGACAGCGCCGCGACGCCGATGCCGACCGTGAAGATCGTGAACGAGCCGTTGATGATGGCCGCCCACGGCAGCGATTTGTAGACGGTGCGCTCGGACTTCGCCGCCATCATGACCTGCAGGCCCTGCTGGTTGATGCCCTGCGAGAAGACCGTGGAGATGAGCGTCGGGATGCCGAACGCGATGATGACGGCGGGGTTGCCGAGCACGCTCAGCTTGTCGAGCTGCGCGCTCGTCTCGTAGTAGGCCTGCACGCCCTCCCAGCCGTTCGGCAGGTAGCCGCCGAGCGTCAGCCCCGTCACGATGAGGCCGCTGAACATGACGACCGTGTTGATCAGGTTGATGATGCCGATCTCCTTCATGCCCGCGAAGAGCACGTAGAACAGGCCGATGACGCCGCCGATGACCGCGCTGGCCTGGATGGACAGCGGCGTGAGCGTGGAGAGCACGATGCCGATGGCCTGCGCCTCCATCGTGAGCATGCCGAAGACGACCATCGCGTTCGCGCACGAGGTCGCGACGCGGACGCGCTTGCCGAACAGCTGCTCGATCATCTGCGGCACGGTGGCGACGCGCAGCTTGCGCACCCACCGGCCCGACGCGAGGCAGATCACGCAGATCATCGCGACGTGCGCGACGGACACCCAGATGGCCGCGAAGCCGATGTCCCACGCGAGCTCCATGACGCCGAAGACGTGCAGCGACCCGAGGTAGGTCAGGCCGAGCGTCACGCCGATGACCGGCGCGGACAGCGAGCGGTTCGCCGTGACGAAGTCCTCGCTCTCCCCGCGCCGCTTCGCAAGGACGCGGATCAAGAGGCCGACGCCGACAACGGAAAGTAGTTCATATACGATGACGATTGATAAGACCATAAAACACCATCCTCTCTCAAACAGACTTTGATTGACTCAAAAAGCTAACCATCTCTCGATAGCCCCATCATGCGCTTTCGGCGCGGGTTTGTGAAACAGTAAAACGGCGGTTATTCACGCGTTTTCGTTGTGAATAATTATTCTATATATTGCTTGATGAGGTATTCGATGAATTCGCGGATGCGCTTGCTCTTGTTCTTTTTCGACCAGGCGGCGACGAGGGCCTCCTGCTTGTCGGCCGGCATGGAGAAGCGGCGGAACCGGAGGCTGTTGCCCGCGTTCTCGAAGAAGATGTCGGGCGCGATGGCGTAGCCCTTCCCCGCGTACAGCGCGAGCTCCATGCTGTCGATCGTGTCCACGAACCGGACTTTGTCCGGCGCGATCTTCTTCGCCTTCAGCGCGCCGAGGATGTAGACGTTCGACACGTGCGAGAAGGCCCCGGACGGCAGGATCAGCGTCTCGCTGTTCATGTCCTTCGGCGTGATCCGGGACTTCTGGGCGAAGGGGTGCCGCTTCGAGAAGACGATGTACTCCTCCAGCGTCTTCAGGACCTGCACCTCCATCCCCTCGATCTTCTGCTCGGAGAGCTCCGAGGAGAGCACGACGATGACGTCGATGTCGCCCCACAGCAGGAGGTCCGTCAGCTGGCCGGCGGGCAGGGTCTGGTGCTCGATCACGACTTTCTGCTGCTTGCCGCCGTAGGACTCGAGGTAGTCGATGAAGGCCTTCTTGGCGATGGAGATCGCCTTCACGGTGTCGACGATGCCGACCCGCAGCGTGTTCTTTTTGTCCTGCGCCTGCGCCTCCGCCTTCGCGACCGCGCCGTCGATCTCGCGCAGGGCTTTCTCCCAGGCGGGGAGGAGCGCCTCCCCCTGCGGCGTCAGCGCCACGCGTTTTGTCGTGCGCTCAAATAGGCGGAAGCCCAGCTCCTTCTCGAGGTTTGCAATCTGCCTGCTGACTACCTGCTGCGAACTGTACAGGCGTTTCGCCGCCTCGGTGAAATTGAGCGTCTCCGCCGCTACGAGAAAACACCGCATCTGGTCGATCGTCATAGGGCTATTGTAGCATGTTTTTCTCGCGCTCGTACGTCTCCGGGTCGTTGATGTTCGTGAGGCTCTTCGCGTCCCAGAGGCCTTTGAGGTCTGTGGGGGCGGCGATGCGCACGTGCGCCTCCTTGAGCAGGCCGGCCATCTTGTAGCGGCCTTTCGCGATGGCCTCCTCGGCGCGCGGCAGGAGGGAGAGGCCGTACCAGGCGAACAGCGGCTCGGGGCGCCCCTCCGGGTCCTCCGGCACGCAGGCGTCGTACCCCTCGCCGAGCAGGCAGATGCGCTCCGCGGCCTGTGGGCTGGCGTAGGGCATGTCGGCGGCGCAGAGGAAGACGCCCTTCGGGGCGGGCGTCGGCGCTTCCGCCCCGGCCTCCGCCGCGAGTGCCGCCAGCACGGCGTGCAGGCCCGCGATCGGGCCTATGCCGGGGTGGATGTCTGCGATGTGCTCGAGCCCGATGTCCGGGTAGTCCCCCGCGCGCGCCACGCTGAGCACCACGCGGCCGAAGCGCGCGGAGAAGCGCGCGGCGCAGGAGGCGAGCATCCCCGCGCCGCCGAAGTCGAGCGTCAGTTTGTCGCGCCCCATGCGGGTGCTTTTGCCGCCGGCCAGGATGGCCGCCGTGTACGCGTTCAAATCCGCCTGCGCCGGGCGCCCCGTCATGACAGGGACAGCACGCGCATCGGGCGCTTCAGCGCCTCGACGACGACCGACGCGCAGATGATCTTCAGCACGTCGACGGGGATGAACGGGATGACGCAGCTCCAAAGCGCCGCCATGAACCCGACGCCCTGCAGATGCATGAACCACGCCGTCCCGAGCGCGTAGCAGGCCGCCACCGCGGGGATGCCCTTCGCGAGCGAGACCGCGATGCCCTTGCCCGTCCGCGCGGCTGGGGAGCCGCCCGCCGGCGTCCAGCCCGACAGCAGGCCCATGATGACCGCCGCCGGCAGGTAGCCGACGATATAGCCGCCCGTCGGCCCGGCGATCGCGGCCAGGCCGCCCTGAAAGTTTGCGAACACCGGGACGCCGACCATGCCGAGCAGGATGTACACGGCGATCGCGATCGCGCCGCGCTTCGCGCCGAGCACGCCGCCGCAGATCAGCACCGACAGAAGCGCAAGGTTGAGCGGCACGGGCGTGAACCCGAGCGGCACGTTCACTTGGGACAGCACCCCCGTCAAGGCGGCGAAGAGGGCGCATAGGATATACCGGAACAATGTGCTGTGCTTGGGGCTCATATAAACGACTCCTTTTCTTTCTGTATATTATCCACTCATTTTACACCATTGCGGGGGGTGTAGTCCAAGTCGAGGTTTGCGACGGCGACATAGGGGCCCTGTTCCCGCACGCGGGAGCCCAGCGCCTGCTGCGCCGCCTTCTTGGCCAGCGCGAAGGTGGCCTTCGGGTCCTCGTGCGAGACGACCACGTCGAAGATGACGCGCGTGTACCTTGCGCCGGGCACGAGGCGCAGGTCGTGGAACCCGCGCACGCCGGGCACCTCCGCGAGGGCGTCCCCTATCACGACGCGCATCTCGGCGACGCGCAGGTCCTGCGTGTCGATCGGGTCCATGTGGCCGACGAGCAGCACGCCGAGGCTTTCCTGCGCGCGCTGCTCGATGTTGTCGACCATCCGATGCGAGTCGAAGACGTCCATGCGCGAGTCGGCCTCGATGTGGATCGTCGCGAAGACATGGCCCGGGCCGTAGTCGTGGATGATGAGGTCGTGGTACCCCAGCGCGCCGGGCTCCTCCTTGACCAGAAGGGCGATGGCGTCCACCACCGCCCGGTCCGGGTTCTGCCCGAGCAGCGGGGCGGCGGTCTCCTTCACCATCGACAGCCCCGAGTAGATCACGAAGCAGCCGACGGCGAGCCCGACGACGCCGTCAACCGGGAAGCTTGACACCGGCGCCGCGAGCAGCGCGCCCAGCACGACGGCGGAGGAGATGACGTCGTTGCGCGCGTCTATGGCCGTCGCCTTCAGCGAGGCGCTCCCGATGCGCCGGGACAGCGCCAGGTTGAACCGGTACAGCCAGGCCTTCACGAGGATGAGGGCGACGAGCAGGGCTGCCGCGAGCGGCGAGGGCGCCACGGGCCCCGGGCTCACGATCTTCTCGTAGGACTCCGTGATGATCCCCCACCCGGCGAGCACGATGATGCCGGACACGACCATGCCCGTCATGTACTCGACGCGCGCATGGCCGAAGGGGTGCTCGTCGTCGCTCTTCTTCGCCGCGTAGGAGAAGCCGACGAAGGTGATCACGGAGGCGGCCGCGTCGGTGAGGTTGTTCACGGCGTCGGCCATGACGGCTATGCTGCCCGTGAGGAGCCCGGCGGCAAGCTTGAGCGCGCCGAGCAGCGCGTTGAGCAGCGTGCCCGTGATGCCGGAGAGGCGGCCGCACCGCTCGCGCTCCTCGCGCCCGGCCGCCCCGCCCACGAATCTGTCGATCAATTTTTCTACCATGAGGCTAGTATACCATTGGATAGGTTGCCGGATGCTGGCGCATCCGGCGTTGATTTGAGCATGGATTCCGGGTCAAGCCCGGAATGACAACGCGGGTGGGTCACGCCCGGAATGACAACAGCGGTGGCCGTAGGGGCGGATGGCAATCCGCCCGGAATGACAACAGCGGTGGCCGTAGGGGCGCGGATGGCAATCCGCCCGGAATGCGCCGCGTGTCATGGGTGATCGGCGGCCGCATGCGCCCTCAAGGCATATTTCCGCAGCGAAAACGAGTTGATACAGCGAAAATAGCGATTTTCTAAAAAAATTTCCTTAAAATCGCTATATTCGCTGTACTAATTTTTGTTTTTTCTGCCGTAACGGCCATGCTCGCGCCGCCGCCCGGCAAGGCGTCTTTATTATTGTAATAACAATGGCGCCTTTTGTGATATGATGGTTGGGAAGGAGAGGTTCTTTTATGATTGAGATTCGTGATCTTGTGAAATGCTTTGGGGAGAAGCGGGCGCTGGACGGGCTTTCTTTGACGGTGCGCGAGGGGGTGGCCTTCGGGCTGCTCGGGCGCAACGGGGCGGGGAAGACGACGACGATCCGCATCCTGATGAATATCTTCCGCGAGGACGCGGGGGCGGTGCTGATCGACGGCGTGCCGGCGCACAAGGAGCCGAAGCGCATCGGCTACCTGCCGGAGGAGCGCGGGCTGTACCCGAAGCGGACGATCCTGGAGCAGATGGTCTACCTGGCGAAGCTGAAGGGCGTCGACCCGAAGCGCGTGGACGGGGTCGTGCGGGACAAGCTCGCCGAGATGGACGCGACCGAGTACACGGATAGCAAGCTCGACACGCTGTCGAAGGGCAACCAGCAGAAGATCCAGCTCGCGGTCGCGCTGCTCGGCGACCCTTCGATCGTGATCCTCGACGAGCCGTTCTCGGGGCTCGACCCGATCAACGCGCAGATCCTCAAGGACGCGGTGCGGCGGCAGGTGGACCTCGGCAAGACGGTGATCTTCTCGAGCCACCAGATGGCGCAGGTCGAGGAGTTTTGCGACGACATCGTGATCATCGACCGCGGGCGCGCGGTGCTCGAGGGCAACCTCGCGCAGATCAAGCGCTCCTACCCGCGCGACAGGCTGCTCATCACGGCGGAGGGGGAGGCCCCTGCTCTGGAGGCGGCGCTGGGCGCGCTGCCCTATGTGAAGGAGGCCGTGCCGAAGGGCGGCGGCTTCGTCGTGACGCTCGCGGACGAAAGGCAGCGGACGGCGCTGCTCCGGGCGCTCGACGAGAAGGGCGTGCCGCTCGACGGCTTCTCCGTCGTCGAGCCGTCGCTGGAGCAGATATTCATCGAGAAGGCCGGGGAGCCCGACCCGGAGGCGGAGGCGCCCGAGGCGGCCGCCGGCGGGAAGAAACGGCGCGGCCTCTTCGGAAGGAGGGCGAAGCCATGAAGAAGATCCTGACCATCCTGGCGTTTGAGTACAAGGGGTTCGCGGGGTCGAAGCCCTACCGCGTCGTCACGATCATCCTGGTGGCGCTCCTGCTCGGCATCTCCTTCCTCCCGCAGATCATCGCCGGGTTCAAGGAGGCGGGCGTCGGCGCGGACAAGCCGGACCGCACGAAGGCGGTCATCCTGCTCGGCGGGGACGCGCTGTCGGATCCGGGGACGGGCGCCCTCTTCACGGTGGACGCGCTCTCGGAATCCGTCGCGGGCGTCGCGTGGACGGACGGCAACGCGCTGGCCTATACCAGGGGCATCCTGGACCCCCTCGTCGAGGACGACCAGTACAATTTCGCGGTCTACTACGAGGGCGGGACGGGCTATGACTTCATCGTGAAGGGCAACAGCGTCTTCAACTACGCGTACATCGACCTCATCAACACGCTCGTGACGCAGGCGGCCAAGCAGACGGCCATCGGGGAGCTGCCGCAGGAGGTGCAGGCGGAGGCAGGCGCCATTGCTGTTATGGAAGCGGAACCCAATGTCGTTTCCATCGGCGGCGACGCAGAGAGCAACTATTGGATCGGGTATGTGATCATCATGATGCTGTTCTACATGATCATGATGTACGGGCAGTTTGTGAGCGCGTCGGTGGTGACGGAGAAGACGAGCAAGGCGATGGAGATGCTCATCACGGCGGCGCGGCCGATCGAGCTGATGGTCGGCAAGGTCGTCGGCGTGGGGCTCGCGTCGCTGACGCAGTTTGCGGCGATCGTGGGGGCGGCGGCGGCCGGCATCGCGCTGAACATGCCTTACTGGGAGCGGACCGGCTCGGGGTTCTTCGACCTGCTTGCGGGCTCGAACCTGTCGGGCGGGCTCGTGGCGTTCATGCTCGTGTTCTTTTTCCTCGGGTTTTTCCTGTACTCGTTCCTGCTCGCGGCGCTGTCCTCGACGGTGAGCCGGCAGGAGGAGGCGGCGACGGTGCAGACGCTGCCGATGCTGCTGCTCCTGGCGGCGCTCGGGCTCGGCTTCCTGACGCTGTTCGGCGTGCTGCCGAAGATGGCCGCGGCCGTGGCGTCGTACGTCCCGTTCTTCACGCCGTTCGTGATGATCTGCCGCTACAACATCGGCGACGCGTCACTGGCCGGCGCGGCGGTCGGCGCGGTCGTGCTCGCGGCCGGCGTCCTGCTCGTCGCGTGGCTCGCGGCGAAGATCTACCGCATGGGCGTCATGATGTACGGCACGCAGCCGAAGCTCGGGCAGATCTTCAAGATGCTGCGGCGCGCGTGAGGCGGCGGGGCGGCGGGGGGCTTCAGTCCCACCAGAAGTACCAGGAGGTGGCGCCTTTCAGAAAGCCTGCCAGGGCGCCCACGGTCTCCATCCCCTGCCACACGATGTCCTGGCAGAAGGCGAACTGCTCCACGGCCAGGGCCATCGCGGCTTCTTCGGTCCGCGGCGGGTAGGGCACGTTCAGCTCCCAGATCTCGTAGGTCACGCACGCGGGGACGGCGCCGTACCCCTCGTGCCAGTAGCGGAACGCCGCCACCTGGTCGGCGGCCTGAGGGCAGTCGTTGAAGCCGCCCATCGGGACCCACGCCGGCAGCTCCCACGGCGCGCTGGCCGGGATCTTCGCGATGAGGATCTCCGGGTAGGGGCGCCTGCCGAACATGTAGCCGTGGAACTCGCCGCCCGGATCGCCGGGGCCGGGGGACACGAATTGTCCATAGTCTTCTTCGACCAAGGGCTTGAGGATGGCGGCGGGGTCCGCCTCCCGGGCCTTTGCCAGGATGCCGTCCCGGACGATTTTGGCGTTTTCCGGCGATGGCTCGTCCGGCAGGCCGGCGTCCTCCAGCGCAAAGTACAGCTGCTCGGACAGCGTGTCCGACACGGGGATGATCAGGGGGAAGAAGCCTTCCTGCGCCCCCTGCCCCGACAGCTCCCGCCAGCGGGCGGCGATCCTTTTGCCGTCTGTTTCTTCTTCGAACAGTTCGTAGCCGCAGCCCAGATAGTCCGTGATGTATTTGCAATCCTCCGTCATTTTTGTCCCTCCTTGGGCAAAACTCCCCTGTCGTATATCTCCCGTGCCGACATCATACATATTTTTTCAACCCGATGCAAGCGGTGCGGGCGGCCAGCGCGCGGCATCCTTTTCCCGCAAGTATGGTAAACTATTACGCATGAATGCATGGAACGCGCTCCGGCTTGGGGCTTTCATCCTTACTACATTGCTGCCGATCCAGAGGCACCGGCGCGAGATCGACCGCGCGCGGGCGGGGGGCGAGGACGCGCGCGAGCAGGAGTGGATCCGGCTCGCCGAGAACGACTGGGGCCCCCGGCTCTTCCGCCATTGGAAGGTCCGCGCGGAGGTGACGGGGGAGCAGGCGCTGCCGGCAGGCGGGGTGTTATTCGTTTCCAACCACGAGGGGTACGGCGACATCCCCCTGTTCATGGTGGCGGTGCCGCAGAAGCAGTTCGGCTTCGTCGCGAAGGACGAGCTGTCGAAGCTCCCGCTCTTCAACAAATGGATCGTGCGCATCCGCAGCCTCATGCTCGTGCGGGGCGACGCGAAGGAGGCGCTGCGCGTGTTCGCGGAGGGCGAGGACATGCTGCGGCGCGGGTTCTCGCTCGTGATCTTCCCCGAGGGGCACCGCGCGAAGGGGCAGGGGATGCAGGCCTTCCAGAAGGGCAGCCTCCGGCTCGCGCTGAGGGCGCAGGTGCCGATCGTGCCGGTCTCGACGAAGGGCTCGTGGGAGTGCTTCGAGGCGCACGGCTTCCCGACGCCGGGCGTGATCCGCTTCCACATCCACCCCGCGGTCCCGACGGAGGGGGTGGCGAAGTCGGAAGAGGGGGCGCTCGCGGCAAAAGTTGAAGGGATTATCCGCGCAAAGCTTGACGAATGGGCTTTAGAATCGGATAATAGACTATAAGGGTATGTCTTGATGGATGGCAAGTCTGGAGAGTTGATGGGTGATTTACCGTTGAAGAATGTTGTGGGGCGGCTCGCAGGGGCCAGCGCTCTTTTGGTGCTTTTCTTCCTGGATTGGTATATGATCGACGCCGGCAAGATGGCGGCGTTCGACGAGACGCTGCAATCGCTTTTCTTTGCGCTGCGCGACTGGGGCGAGGGGGGCCCGGTGCTCACGAAGCTGTTCAAGTTTTTCACGCTGTTCGGGGAGATGCACACGGTCGCCGCGTTCTGGGTGGTGTTCGTCTTCCTGCCGCTCGGCCTCTTCATCTTCCTCAGCTCGGGCGAGAACCGGAAAAAGCACTGGGGCCTGCGGAGCAACATGCGGTTCGTCTTCGCGGCGTTCGGCCTCCCGGTCGCGGTGGCGGCGGGGCTCGGCGGGGTCATCCACACGCTCATCAAGCATTTCGAGGAGCGCCCGCGCCCGGACGAGGCGATGTGGCTCGTGCCGGAGGACGGCTTCAGCTTCCCGAGCGGGCATTCCAACGTGAGCATGATCCTCTACGTCTTCATCGCGGTGCTGGTCTGGCGGCTGCTGCTGGAACGCTACCACGACGACCTCGCGGCCGTGCTGCGCGCGCTGTTCGCCTGCCTCATCCTGCTCGTCGGCTTCTCGCGCATCTACCTCGGCGTCCACTACCCATCCGACGTGCTCGGCGGCTGGGCGCTCGGCGGCGCGCTCGCGACGATCTTCCTGCTGCTCTACGACGGGCCGTACAGCAACATCACGCGCACGATCCCGCCCGTGTCCTTCGACGCGGAGCTGCTGGAGGAATAGCCCTTTTCGCGATTGGTTGATTACTCGAAGCGGAGTGCGTCGATGGGGTCGAGCTTCGCGGCTTTGTTGGCGGGGTAGTAGCCGAAGAAGATGCCGATGGCCATCGAGAAGCCCGTGGCGAGCAGGATGGACGGCACCGAGACCGAGGCTTTGAATTCCATGTCGCCCCCGGAGTAGTTGCCGATCACGGCCGTGCCGACAATGCCGAGCAGGATTCCAACAATAATGCCGATGATGCCGCCGATCATGCAGATGACGATCGCTTCCACGATGAACTGCGCGCGGATCTCGCCGTTCGTCGCGCCGAGCGCCTTCCGCACGCCGATCTCGCGCGTGCGCTCCGTGATGGACACGAGCATGATGTTCATGACGCCGATGCCGCCGACGAGCAGCGCGATGGCCGCGATGGCCGCGATGACGAGCGTCATCATATTGAGCATGGAGGTGATGCTCTCCACCATGGATTCCATGCTGAAGGCGGCGATCTCAAAATGTTCATTTCTTGAATAATATTTGTTCAGCACCCCCGTGATCTTGTCCGTAAACTCCGTCGCGTTGACGCCGGCGGCGGTCATGACCGTGGCTTGTTCATAGCCATTCACTTTCATGATGAGCTGCGCGGTCTTCAGCGGGATATAGGCCTCGGTGACGACGTCGGCTTCGGACGAGGTCGACGGCCCCATCGCTGAGTCCTCCGCCTCGTAGACGCCGATGATCACATAGGTGCCCACGTAGCCCTGCAGCTCGACGAGGATCGACTTGCCGATCGGATCCTCTTCGCCGAAGATGTTGCTCACGAGCTTGTCGGAGACGACGACCACCTTTTTCCGGCTCTCGCTGTCGCCGTCGTCGACGAAGCGGCCGCGCGTGATTTCGATGTTGTTCGTCGTCTTGTATTCCGCGTTCACGCCCAGCAGGGTGAGGTTTGCGTATTTGCTGCCCTGCGTGGTCTGGCCGTTGCCGACCCCGACCGCGAGGCTGAAGGCGTCGATGTCGTCCGGGTACTGCTCGCGCAGGTCCGCGAGCATCTCGTCGGTGAGGAGATCCTTGTCCGTTGTCTCGTAGCCGCCGCCGAAGCGCCCGCCAGCGAACTCGTCCTCTTTTTGCTGCACGTAGACGGTGACGTTGTTGACGCCGAGCTCCTGGAACTGCTCCGTCATGGCCACGGTCATCGAATTGCCCATCGTCATGATCGCGATCACGGCCGAGATGCCGATGATGATGCCGAGCATCGTCAAAAGCGCGCGCATTTTGTTGGCTTTCAGGCTGGTGAACGCCTGGCCTATGTTGTCCCTGAAATTCATGCGGGGGCCTCCGCCCATGCCGGGGTTTTCGCGTTTTCCTTGTGCCCGCGCCCGTACTGCGCGGCCACGATGTCGCCGTCCTTCAGCGTGATGATGCGCTGCGTCTCCTCCGCGAGCTCTTTGTTGTGCGTGATGAGCACGATGGTCTTGCCGTAGTTTTCATGCAGACCGTGGAAGATGTCCATGACGAGCCGCCCCGTCTGGGAGTCGAGCGCGCCCGTCGGCTCGTCCGCGAGGATGACGTCGGGGTCGTTCGCCATCGCGCGCGCGATGGCGACGCGCTGCTTCTGCCCGCCGGACAGCTCGTTCGGCTGGTGCTTCGCGCGGTCGGCCATCTCGACGATCTCCAGCAGGTGCGCCGCGCGCTCCGCGCGCTCCTTCGGGGGGACGTGGTTGTAGAGCATCGGCATCTCGACGTTTTTCTGCGCGTTCATGCGGCCGATGAGGTTGAACGTCTGGAAGACGAAGCCGACCTTCTGCCCGCGGAGGCGCGACAGGATGGCGTCGGGCTGCTCGAGCGTGTCCATGCCGCCGAGCGTGTAGCCGCCCTCGGTCGGCCGGTCGAGCAGGCCGATGATGTTCATCAGCGTCGACTTGCCGCTGCCCGACTCGCCGATGATCGAGAGGAACTCCCCCTCGCCCACGGTCAGGTCGATGCCGTTCAGTACCTGCAGCTCGTTCGGCTTGCCGATGAAGTATTTTTTGACGATCCCGGATAGCTCGATGATGTTCATCCGACATTCACACTGCGTTCCACACGCACGCCGCCGCCGCCACCGGGGGCACCGCCGCCGCCCACGGGGCCGCCGATCATCATCCCGCCCATCATGTCGCTGCTGCCGCTGACGCTCAGGCCCAGCGGGTCGGTCAGGATCTGAAGGCCGTCTGTGAGCCCTTCGCCGGAGATCTCGACGAGGTAGTCGGTCTCCATGCCCGTGGTCACGGGGATCTCGACGCGCCCGTCGTCCGAAACCGTGCCGCTGGAGTCGCCCGACTTCCCGATGGAGATCGAGAAGCCGCTCTTGGCCTTTTGGCCGCCGCCCATGCCGCCGAACGGCGAGGAGCCTTCCGGCAATGCGTAGACGACCTTCGAGCCGTCTTCTTTTTCCACGACCGCGTCGTAGGGCACGGCGTAGATGCCTTTCTTCGATTCCGTGATGATCTCGATTTTCGCGCTCATGCCGCTCGTCAGCCCGAGGGCGTCGCCCTCGAGCGTCACGGTGACCGTGAAATTGTTGTTCTCGTCCGTGGCGACGGGCGAGATGGCCTTGACCGTGCCCGTCCAGCTCTGCCCGTCGAAGGTGTCGGAGGTGATGCGCGCCGTCAGGCCCGGCGAGAGCAGGACGGCGTCGTACTCGGCCACGCTCGCGGGGACCTGCAGCTGCGAGAGGTCCTGCACGACGAACATGCTCGTCGCCGCGTTGCTGCCCGTGCTGCCGCTGCCCAGCCCGTTGGCGGGGAGCCCGACCTCCGTGTTGACCGCCGTGACGGTGCCTGTGATCGGCGCCGTGATCGTGCAGTCATCCTTCTGCTTCTCGAGCTCCTTCAGCTGATCCCGGAGCGCCTCCGAGCTGTCCTTCCGGTTTGCGTCGTCGAGGGCGCGCTGCGCCGTGATGACCTGGTCATAGTCCGCCTTCCCCTCGAGGGAGTCGAGCACCGTCTTGTCGAGGTGGCCCTGCGCGCGCTCCCGCGCGATGGCGTCTTCGTTTTGCGCCTTCGCGATGTCCTGCAGGACGGCGGCGATGTCCTCGTCGATGTCCGTCGTGTCGAGCGTCGCGAGCGTCTGCCCCTCGCCGACCTTCTCGCCCTCGCTGACGAAGATCTGCGTGACCTTGTAGGAATCCGTGCTCACGACCGAGCGGGAGACCGCGCCCTCGAAGGTGCCCGTCGCCGCGACCGTCTGCTCGAGGTCCGTCTTCTGCAGCACCGTGGTCGCCAGCGGGGTATTGGCCTGCTCCTGCGCGGCCTTGACGGCCGGCCGGATGAAAGCAAAGTAGAAGATGGCGAGCACAGCCACCACGACAATGATGATGATGAGAAGGATTTTTTTCCGCCTTTTCTTGCGCGCGTCCACATCCATAGGGGTTTCTCCTGTTTGCCACTCCTTTTTCAAGCGTCAGGGAAAACCCCATCCGCAAAAAACAACCGATTGATTCGATACTATACTATATCACAAAACATAAACGAACCTGAAATCCGCCATTACAGGCGGCTTACCCGCCGTTTTCGTTTGTGTGGCGCACGTGGCGGTGGCGGTGGAACAGCCCCGCGTAGTGCGGGTGGGTGTGGACGAGCGCCCCGTGGCGGTGCGGGTGGGTGTGCTTCTCCAGGCAGGCGAGCACGGCGCCGACGGCCATCGCGGCGGTGGCCGGAACCGCCAGGCCGCCCCCCTGCCAGCCGAAGACGGCGAGCGACAGGGCGTAGCCGACGAAGGGCGCGATCGCGTAGATCGTGCCCGTGCGGGCGGCGCCGAGGCCGCGCTGCGCGTAGATGTACAGCGCGATGCTCATGCCGTAGGAGCAGAAGCCGAGCAGCAGCGCCAGCAAGATGGCGGGCAGCGTGCCTCTCGCCGCGCCGGCAGAAAATGCGATGGCGAGCGCCACGCCGCCGGAGCCCAGCCCCTTGACAACGACGATCTGGAACGGGTTCTTTTCCGAGAGCACGCGCGTGAGGTTGTTTTCCATGCCCCAGCAGACGGTCGCCGCAAGGATCAGCAGCGCGGGCGCCGAAAACCGGAACCGCCCGATGTCCTCGCAGGAGAGCAGGACGCTCGCGAAAGTGATGAAGCCGATGGCCGCCCACATGCGCCCGCCGACGGCCTCTTTGAACAGGCTCGCGGCGAGGAGGGCGGTGGCGACGATCTCGAAATTGCTCAGCAGCGAGGCCGCCCCGGGGTCGGCGCGCGACAGGCCGAGCAGGATGAGGATCGGCGCGGCGGCGTCGAGCGCGATGACGGCGGCGAGGCAGGGCACGTCCTTCCGCGTCAGCGCCGTTTCCGCAGGGGCGCGGGAGAGCCGGCCGCGCAGCGTTTCTAAGAGGAAGGTGCCGGCCCCGGCGCCAAGGTACAACAGCGCCGCGAGCAGCAGCGGGGGGAGGCTCCCCAGCAGCAGCTTGGACAGGGGGATGCTCGCGCCGAACAGGGCGGCGGAGAGCAGAGCGCACAGGATGGCCTTCGCCTTGTCCTCCCTCATGCCGGGCCCCTACCAGTTTTCACGCTGCAGCCTCCGGTGGAGCTCCCGCAGCTTCGCCCGCTGCACGCCATAGTCCGGCATATACCGCGCGACGACGCCCCAGAAGGCCTTGCTGTGGTTGAGATGTTTGAGGTGCGCGAGCTCGTGGATGATGACGTAGTCGATCGTGTCGCGGTCGGCGAAGATGATCCGCCAGGAAAAATTGATGCAGCCCTTCGCGTTGCAGCTGCCCCACCGCGTGCGCGCCGACCCGACGCGGACGGAGACCGGCCGCACGCCCATGGCCGCCGCAAGCGCCCACGCGCGCGCGGGGATCTCCCGCTTCGCCCGCGCCTTGCACTCCTCCGCAAAGCGCGCGTGCGCCTCCGCGCCGCCGAGCATGCCCTCAAACGCCGCCCGCTCCTTCCGGAGCGCCTCGATCTCGCTGGCCCGCGCCGCGATCCAGCGCTCCTTCGACGCGACGAAGCGGTCGATCTCGGCGGCGGGCAGCCGCAGCGGCGCGCGCACGACGAGCCCCTCCTCCGTCACGCGCAGCGACATCGTCCGCCGCTTCGAGCGTATCAAAACATAGGCGCGTTTCGGCGTTTCCATGGTCAGCGGATTTTGATGTGCACTTCGCGCAGCTGCTGCTCGGTCACCTCGGACGGCGCGCCCAGCATCAGGTTCTGCGCGCTCGCGTTGAGCGGGAAGGCGATGGTCTCGCGGATGTTTTCCTCGCCCGCGAGCAGCATGACCATGCGGTCGACGCCGGGCGCCATGCCGGCGTGCGGCGGGGCCCCGTAGGAGAAGGCGCTGTACAGGGCGCCGAATTTCTCCTCGACATCTTTTTCGGAATAACCGGCGATCTCGAAGGCCTTGACCATGACGTCCGGCCTGTGATTCCGGACGGCGCCCGACGACAGCTCGACCCCGTTGCAGACGACGTCGTACTGCCACGCGAGGATGTCCAGGGGATCCTTCGCCGTCAGCGCCTCCATCTCGCCCTGCGGCATGGAGAACGGGTTGTGCGTGAAGTCGATCTTGCCCTGCTCCTCGTTGTATTCGTACATCGGGAAGTCCGTGATGAAGCAGAAGTCAAACCGGCCTTCCTCGATCAGGCCAAGCCGGCGCGCGGCCTCCGTGCGGATCTGCCCCGCAAACTTCGCGGCCAGCTCCTCCTCATCGGCGATGAAGTACAGCACGTCGCCGGGCGCGAGCGCCTGGCCCTCGCCCTCCGCGATGCGCAGCAGCTCCGCCTTCTTCGCGCCGGACAGGAATTTGTCGATCGGCCCCTTGTAGGACAGGTCGTCCTGCACCGTGACGTAGCCGAGCCCCTTCATGCCGACCTCGCCCGTCGCAAACTTTTCCATCTCGCGGAAGAACGACCGGGGCTGCGCCGCCGCGCCGGGCACGCGGATCGCCCGCACGGTCTTGCCCCGGAAGGGCGCGAAGTCTGTGTCAAGGAAATAGCTTGACAGGTCGAAGATGACGAGCGGGTTGCGCAGATCCGGCTTGTCCGTCCCGTACCGGAGCATCGCCTCTGCGAAGGGGATGCGCCGGAAGGGCGGGGGGGAGATCGCCCTGCTGCCGGCGAACGCCGCGAACGTCGCGAAAAGGACGCGCTCGCACACGGCGAAGACGTCCTCCTGCGTCGCGTAGGCCATCTCGAAGTCGAGCTGGTAAAACTCGCCCGGCGACCGGTCGGCGCGCGCGTCCTCGTCGCGGAAGCACGGCGCGATCTGGTAGTAGCGGTCGAAGCCGGCGACCATGAGCAGCTGCTTGAACTGCTGCGGCGCCTGCGGCAGCGCGTAGAACATCCCCTTGTGTTTGCGGCTCGGCACGAGGTAGTCGCGCGCGCCCTCGGGGGAGGAGTTTGCGAGGATCGGCGTCTGGATCTCGAGGAAGCCCAGCGCCTCCATCTCGGCGCGCAGCTTCCGGATGACGTCGGTGCGCAGCAGGAGGTTTTTCTTCAGCGCCGGGTTGCGCAAGTCGAGGTAGCGGTATTTCAGCCGCAACTCCTCGCGCGTATCCCTCGACTCGTCAATCTCAAACGGCAGGCCGCTCCGGCAGGGCCCGAGCACCTCGACCTCCTGCGCCCGCAGCTCGACCGTGCCCGTCGCGATGCGCGGGTTGAACGTCTCCTCGTCGCGCTGCTTCACGCTGCCCGTGACCGAGATGGAATACTCCTTGCCGATGAGGGCCGCCTGCTCCTCGGTCACGACGACCTGCGTCACGCCGTACATATCCCTCAGGTCGACGAAGATGATGCCGCCGTGGTCGCGGATCGTCTGCACCCAGCCGGCGAGCTTCACGGCCATACCGACATGCGCCTCCCGCAGCTCCCCGCAGGTCATCTCGCGGTAGCGGCCCGAGAAGGCCACCGGGGCAGCCATGGCCGCCTCCGCCTCCGCAGGTCCCGCAAAAGCCGTTTCCGCGGCAGGCGAAACCGCCGTTTCCGCGCGCGGCGCGCGCCCGCCGCCGTCCTGCGCCCGCGCATCCGCGGGCTTGCCCTTTGCCTCCACACCAGCTTCCCGGGAAGCCGGCGCCGCGCCGGCTGCACCAGCCGCACCGGCCGCGACGGCCGCGCCGCCGCCAGCAGCATCCGCAACCCCGAGCTGCTTCTTCAGTTCCTCGTTCACGGCGGCCGGGTCCGCGCTCCCGCCGAGCGCCCGCATCGTCTGCCCGACCAAAAATCCGAACGCCTTCTCCTTGCCGCCCTTGTAGTCCGCCACGGACTTCGCGTTGGCGGCCAGCACCCCCGCGACCGCATCTGCCAGCCCCGCCGCGTCCTCCTCGATGAGGAGCCCGTGCTCCCGCACGTACGCTTCGGGGTCTACATCCTCCTTGTACACCGCCTCGATCGCGGCCTTGCCCGCGTTGCGGTTGATCCGCCGGTCCAGCACGAGGCGCAGCACGCCCGCGACCTTCCCGGGGTCGACGGACAGCGCGTCCGCCTCCTGCCCGCTCTCCTTGAGGAGCCGGAGCAGCTCGCCCGTCACCGCGTTCGCGGCCTCGACGGCCGCAGCACGCGAGCCGCCAAGGGCGGCTGTGATGGCTTCAAAGGTCTCCGCGACGCGCTTTTCCTGCGTGAGCACCGCCGCCGTCTTCGGCGCGAGACCGTACTCGGACGCATACCGCGCGCGCTTCTCCGGCGCAAGCTCCGGGAAGCGGGCGGCGATCTCCTCCACCCACGCCGCGTCCACGTGCAGCGGCACGAGGTCGGGGTCGGGGAAATAACGGTAGTCCTGCGCGTTCTCCTTGCTGCGCATCGCGTAGCCGGCGCCCGCCGCGTCGTCCCAGCGCCGCGTCTCCTGCACGACCTGCTGCCCCTTCTCGAGCAGCGCGATCTGCCGGTCGGCTTCCCACTCGATCGCCCGCATGATCGCCTTGACCGAGTTCATGTTCTTCGTCTCCGTGCGCGTGCCGTACGCCTCCGCGCCCGCCTCCCGCACGGACAGGTTCACGTCCGCGCGCATCGAGCCCTCCTGCATCTTGCAGTCGGACACGCCCAGGTAGACCAGCGCCTCCTTCAGCGCCGCGAGGTAGGCCTCCACCTCCTGCGCGCTGCGCATGTCCGGCTCGCTCACGATCTCGATGAGCGGCACGCCGCAGCGGTTGTAGTCCACGAGGCTCACGCCGCCTTCGTGCACGAGCTTGCCCGCGTCCTCCTCCATGTGGATCTCGTGGATGCGCACCTTCTTCGGCCCCGCGCCCGCGTCGATCTCGACCCAGCCGTCCCGGCAAATCGGCCTGTACAGCTGCGAGATCTGGTAGGCCTTCGGCAGGTCTGGATAGAAATAATTTTTTCTGTCAAACAAATTCGTTGACAGTATTTCGCAGTGCGTCGCGACGCCGGCCGCGACGGCCTTCTCCACCACGGCCTTGTTGAGCACGGGCAGCGAGCCCGGCATCCCGAGGCAGACGGGGCAGGTGTGGCTGTTCGGCTCGCCGCCGAATGCCGTCGAGCACCCGCAGAAGATCTTCGTCTTCGTCGACAGCTCGACGTGGACCTCCAGCCCGATGACGATCTCCCAGCCCCTCCTCATGCCGGCCACCTCTTGTGGAAGTCCGTCGCGCCCTGGTAGGCTTTGACCGCGGACAGGAGCCTGCCGTCCTCCCACGCGCGCCCGATGAGCTGCATGCCGACAGGCAGGCCGCCCTCGCCGAACCCGCAGGGCGCGGCCAGGCCGGGCAGCCCCGTCAGGTTGACGGACGTCGTGTAGATGTCCGCGAGGTACATGGCGATTGGATCCTGGATCTTGCCGCCGATCTCGAAGGCGACCGTCGGCGTCGCGGGCGACAGGATCATGTCGCAGCCTTCGAGCGCCTTGTCAAAGGCGGCGCGGATGAGGCCGCGCACCTGAAGCGCCTTCTTGTAGTAGGCGTCAAAGTATCCGCTTGACAGCACGAAGGAGCCGAGGATGATGCGCCGCTTCACCTCCGTGCCGAAGCCCTCGCTGCGCGTCTTGTAGTAGACGTCGTGGATGTCTGCGGCGTCCGGGCTGCGGTAGCCGTATTTCACGCCGTCGTACCGCGACAGGTTCGAGCTCGCTTCCGCGCAGGCGATGATGAGGTAGGTCGGTACCGCGTAGTCGATGAGCGGCAGGTCGATGTCGATGGCCTTGGCCCCGAGCGCGCGGAAGGTCTCCGCCGCCCCGAGCACGCACGCCTTCACGTCGTCCGCGAGGCCGGGCATCCCGAAGTAGTTGCGCGGGATGCCGATTTTGATTTCCTTCATATTGATATCCGAGAAGTCGAACGGCTTTTCCATGACGGACGTGCTGTCCCGCTCGTCCTTGCCGCTGATGACGGCGAGCAGCGCCGCCGCGTCCGCCGCGTCCTTCGCCATGGGGCCGATCTGGTCGAGCGAGCTGCCGTAGGCCATGAGGCCGTAGCGCGACACGCTGCCGTAGGTCGGCTTCACGCCCGTCAGGTTTGTGAGGGCGCAGGGCTGGCGGATCGAGCCGCCCGTATCAGAGCCCAGCGCGAAGGGCGCCAGGCCCGCCGCGACCGCCGCAGCGCTGCCGCCCGAGCTGCCGCCCGGCACGCGCGCGGTGTCCCACGGGTTGCGCGTGATGCCGAGGTGCGACGTCTCCGTCGAGCTGCCCATCGCGAACTCGTCCATATTCGTCTTGCCGAGGAACACGAGCCCCGCCGCCCGCATCCGGTCGACCACGCCCGCGTCATACGGCGCGCGGAAGCCCGTGAGGATTTTCGAGGAGGCCGTCGTCGTGCCCTCCGTCGTGCAGATGATGTCCTTGAGCGCGACGGGCACGCCCGCCAGCGGCGAGGGCGCCTCGCCGGCGTCGATGCGTTTCTGCGCGGCCTGCGCCTGCGCCATCGCCGCCTCCTCGCCAAGGGAGGCGTAGGCGTTTATTTTCGTTGTATCCCCGGGGGCTTTTTCAAAATCCGCTTTCGCCGCGTCGAGGTAGGCGCGCGTCACCTCCGGGCTGCTGAGCTTCCGCTCCTGGATCGCTTTCGCTATTTCCAACGCTGTGGATTTCTTCAGGTCCAGATCCATGGGTGCCTCATTCCTCCACCGCGCGGGGGACGCGGAAATAGGGGCCGGACCGGTCCGGCGCCCCCCCCAGCAGCTCCTCCCTGCGATCCCGGTTTGCCACCTCATCCTCGCGGAAGCGGTTCTGCGCCTCGAAGGGGTGCGTCATCTCCGGCAGCCCCTGCGTGTCGAGCTCCCCGAGCTTCTCCATATAGGCGAGGATGTCCTCCAGGTCTTTCTTCCGCGCTTCCTTCTCTTCCCCGGACAATTCGAGCCGCGAAAGGTCGGCAAGGTATTCAATTAGTCGGTCGTCAATTTTCATAACAAATAATTATTATAGCAGAAAAGCCGACTGGTTTCCCAATCGGCTTTGCATTTCCGTCATCCGTTGCAAATGCGGGTCAATAGGCTGCGGCCAGCAGGGACGCGTCGTCCGAGACGGGCACGTTTTCGATGCGGAAGACGCCGTCTACGTCGATCGTGACCGTGTCCGTGCCGGGGTCGGGCCAGATCATCGGGACGAGCACGCCCTCGTGCAGATCGCCGTACGTCGGCCCGAAGCCGGTGCCGCTGTTGCAGACCATGTTCACATAATTTTCGCCCGTGCCGGCGTCGGTGGCGACGTAGTCGTAGCCGTAGAGCCGGCCCTCCGCCGTGAGCAGCGCGACGGGGAAGGTGCCGATCATGTTCTGCATCAACACGTAGCCGCGCGCGGCGAGGTCGCGGCTTGTCGCGCGGTCGGCGTATACCATGTACAGCGCCTTGGTCAGCCCAGGTAAGGTGCCGTCCTCCGCGAGGCCGATCCTGAGGTAGCCGACGAGGCCGTTCTCCGTGCGGACGAGGTTTTCGACCCTGACCTTGAAGACCGTTGTGCCGACGTTCGTGTCCTCGCCCGCCTGGCGGTATTCCAGCCAGTCCGCGCCGCCCTGGCCCGTCGGGTAGTCTGCCGGGAGCAGGTCGCCCGCCTGGAAGGCCTCCGCCTTGTCCTCGTGCTTCACGCCGGACATCACGATGTCCACGCGGCGGTTGACCGCGCGCGCTTCGGCGGACGTGCCCTCCGCGAGGGGCTCCGTCTCGCCGCGGCCCTCGGCCGTCAGCGTGTAGCCGCTGCCGAGCAGGGGCGCAAGCTCGGCGCGCACCGACTCGGCGCGCTTCTCCGAGAGCGTCTGGTTGTAGGCGTCGTCGGCGACGTCGTCCGTGTGGCCGACGACCTTGACGGTGCCGCTGTCGTACTCGGCTTTGATCTGCTCGACCGCGCGCGCGATGACTTCCTGCGCCTCCGCCGTCAGCTCGTACTCGTCGGTGGCGAACAGCACGTCGGACGTGATCGTCAGCGTCGCCTCCTCGCCCTCGTCCACGACGAACATCTCGCCCTCGTAGTCCGCGAGGAACCGCCGCAGCGTCACGGTGCAGGCCGCCTCGGATCCGGCCGCGGGCGCGCCCGTGAGTTCCGTGAACGGGCCGAGGCCGCCGTCCGCGTTGACGATGGGCACGTCCGGGATCACGCCGAACACCGGCAGGAAGACATCGACCGTGTCCAGCCCCTCCGGCGCCGCGTACAGCGTCACGCTGGAAGCAAACGGCCTGTCGGGGGACAGGACGCTGCTCGCCGTATAGCCCGGCTTGCCGTCCTTGTCGGGCATGACGCGGAACGCCCCCGCGTCCTGGTACTGGTTGCTTTCCTGCGGGAGCTCGATCCACGCCGTCTGCGACGGCAGGTCGAACAACCGGATGCTCGCCGGGCCGTATTCCGTCACTTCGTCCACGGACAGGAAGTGGTACAGCGCGAGGCTCCTCACGCCCTCGGGGAGATCCGAGGTCAGCTCGTAGTCGACCACGAGTGCCGCCTGCGTCCCGTCGCTCTGGATCGGGTGCGCCGTCAGCTTCACCTCCATGCCGAGCGCCGTGCGCGTGACGGTGACCGGGTCGGCCTGCGCGTCGAGGCTCCCGAACGCGTCGCCGCCCGCCGCGCCGTCTCCTTCCGCCCGCGCCGAGGCGCCCCCGTCACCCAGGGGCACGCCCGCGCTGCCGCCGTCCTCCTTCTTGTCGCAACCCGCAAACAGCGCTGCCGCCAAAACAAACACCGCTACAAATACCCACATCTTTTTCATATTCATGATTGTTCTCTCCCATACAAACAACTACCGAGTGGTATCGTGTACTAATTATAACCAAAAATCCCGGCCGCATATTACAAATATACAAAAAAAGAGTGGCGGAGGGCGGGGCATTATTTCAGTTATTGTGGTATTAGGAAATGGGTGTGCTGGATATTTCTGGTGGAATAGATCTCAATAATTGAAAATTTGGGCCGGAGGCAGACAAAACCGCCCCTTGGCGCGGCTTGCGCGCCGGCTTGGGGCAGCTACCGTGTCAAACCATCCAGGCCGGCACGACCGCCGTGCTTCGGTCTATCGCCGACACCTCCCGTTTCGTGCATATGACGGCCCCGTCGCCCCGGGCCAAACCCGAGCGGAGAGGATGGGGCCTTTATCCTTCGATCATCGTTTTCGCTTGATTGGGGAATTTTGCGGCGAGCCATTCCAAGACCTTCAGCTGGTCGACGGCCGATGCCCTGCGGACTTGTATCAGGAGCTTTTCGTAGGATGGCCTGTCGAGCGTGATGTTTGACGCCCCTTCGTTGCACACGCTGCAAATGGCGCGGAGGTTCGAGGGGTCGTCCGTGCCGCCTACGCTCTTGTCGATGATGTGCGCGATGTGCAGCCTTGTTTTTTTCGTAGGGTCGTAGGGGTGCGGCTCCCCCGCGACGGCGCCGCACATCTGGCACGTGAAGCCGTTGCGGTCCAATACATAGGCGCGCGTCTCCTTGCTGATCTCGCGCGAAAAAGCGGGCCGCTGCCTCAAATCCTCCAGCAGATACTGCCCCGGTTTCAGATCCGCGCGATCGTTGTGCGTGAGGATTTGATAGCCCTCCTCGTCGCGAAGCTCGCGGATACGGCGCGCCCATTCGCTTGTCCCGGCGACTTCCCTCAGAATGCCGGAATCCAATACCTCCCCGACATGCTCAAGGAAGTACATCCGCAGCTTTGCTTTTGCGCCGGGCGTTTTCATATGGCGACTTTCGCTTCCTGCTTCTCGCCCTTGCCTTCGCCCGCCGCCAATGCCGACGCGATCGCCTGGCCGACCGCCTTTGCCACGGGGGGCGGGAAAGCGTTGCCCACCTGCCTGTATGCCGGCGTCTTCTTCCCGGAAAAAACCCAGTCCGGCGGGAAGCCCTGGAGAAGCGCCGCCATGGCCACGGTCAGGCGCGGCAAGCCGCTGAAGCCCTTCTGCGGCGGCTGGTCCGCCAAACCGGCCCCATCCACGCCAAGCTTCTCCCAGGCCTTTCTTGAGCGCGTCGGCCCGAGATCCGCCCCGCCGTGCTTTTTGCTCCCCCCGACCAGCGTTGGCGCGACGCCGTCCGCGCGACGCCTCCACTCCTCGGCGCCTTCCCAGCCGGCCGCAGCCATTTCCGGGAAAAGAAGATCCCCGACGGTCGGGGGCGGGGCCAAGACGCCAAGCGGCCATGCAAAAGACCCGGCGTACTCGGCTTTGAGCGCGACGAGGATGGCGCGCGTCCTCTGCTGGGGCACGCCATAGTGGTTCGCCTCGACCAATTCCCAAAAACAGCGGTATCCCATGGCCTCGAACTGCGCCAGGATGCTTTCCCGGTAGGAATCGAATTTTGGGTCAAATATCCCCTTCACGTTTTCGATCATCACTGCTTTCGGGCTGCATTCCCTGGCCAGCCGGATCATCTCGGGGAACAGGTCGCGGTCGTCGTCGCCGCCGAGCTGCTTGCCCGCGACGGAAAAGGGGGGGCAGGGGACGCCGCCGGCGAGCAGGTCTATGCCGCCATAGCTTCCCAAAGAGACTTCTTTGACATCCCCTTCGATGATGTTCCATGAAGGGCGGTTTTCCCGCAAGGTCGCGCACGCGGACGGGTCGATTTCCACCAAGGCAAGGTGCTCAAACCCCGCCTGCTCAAGACCCAGCGCCTGCCCTCCGGCCCCGGCACATATTTCAATGGAGTTCATTTCTCTCCCTCATCAACGTCGCGCTGCTCATAGCATGATTATAGAACAGAAGTTCTTGCCCTGCAAGCTTTTTCTACACCCCGAGGCCGAATTTCCCCTGGACCCTGGCGAGGACGCGGGCGGCGATGGCGTTTGCCCTTTCCGCGCCGTCCCGCAGGGCATCCACGAGCTCGCCGCTCGGGCGGATTTCGCAGAAGCGCTCCTTGATCGGCCGCAGGGCGTCCACCGTGACCTCCACGAGGTCCTTCTTCAGGGAGCCGTAGCCCTGGCCCTGGTACTGGGCGGCGACGTCGTCCACCGACCGGCCGGAGAAGGCGCCGTAGATCGACAGCAGGTTGCTGATCCCGGGCTTGCGCTCGATGTCGTAGCGGATCTCGCCGTCCGAGTCCGTCGTCGCACGCATGATCGCCTTCTTGATCTTCGCGTCGTCGTCCAGCAGCGAGATGCGGCTCATCTCGCTCTCGGCGCTCTTGCTCATCTTGGACGTGGGGTCGTCGAGCGCCATCACGCGCGCGCCCTCCTTCAGGAAGCGCCCGTCCGGCACGACCAGGGTGTCGTCGCCGAAGCGGTTGTTGACGCGCACCGCGAGGTCGCGCGTCAGCTCGATGTGCTGCTTCTGGTCCTGGCCGACGGGCACGACGTCCGCGTCGTACAAAAGGATGTCCGCCGCCATGAGCACGGGGTAGAGGAAGAGGCCCGCCGGCGCGCTCTCGTTGCCCCGGCTCTTGTCCTTGAACTGCGTCATGCGCGACAGCTCGCCCGTGTAGGCGCAGCAGGTCAGGATCCACGAGAGCTCCGCGTGCCCCGGCACGTCGGACTGCACGAAGAGGATGGACCTCTTCGGGTCGAGGCCGATGGCCATGTACAGCGCCGCCACGTCGAGGATGTGCGACCGCAGCTCGCTGGGGTCCTTGGGCAGCGTGATCGCGTGCAGGTCGACGATGCAGTAGATGCACTCGCCCTCGTCCTGCAGGGCCACGAACTGCCTCAGCGCCCCGAGGTAGTTGCCGATGTGGATGTTGCCGGTTGGCTGTACGCCGCTGAATACGCGCATATCTTTCAAATCCTTTATTTGTTGTACTCCGCGCGGAACTTCGCCCGCATCGCCTTCTCGATCCTGGAGACCGTCATCTGCGACAGGCCGAGCGCCTCGGCGACCTCCCGCTGCGTCATCTCCTGCAGGAACCGCCTCCGCATGATCTCCTTCTCCGTGTCCGACAGCTCCGCCATCACGTTCTGCACGACCGTCGACGTGTCGAACCGGTCGTAGCCCCTCTCCTCGGTGCCGAGGTATTTCTCGAAGATCGGGCTGTCGCCGCTCTCCGCCGACGCCTCCGCCTCCTGCTCGAGCGAAAACGTGGAGTAGGCGCGGCTGCTCTCCAGCGCCTCGAGGATCTCGTCCTCGGGCACGCCCAGGTCCTTCGAGAGCTCCTGCACCGTCGGCACGTGGCCGAGCTCCTCCATGAGCCGCTCCCTGGCCTGCGGGATGCGCATCGCGATCTCCTTGAGCCGGCGCGGCACCTTGAGCGACCAGGCCGTGTCGCGGAAATACCGTTTGATCTCCCCGATGATCGTCGGCGTCGCGAAGCTCGTGAACTGCACGCCCTTGCCCGGGTCGAACCGCTCGACGGCGAGCACGAGCGCGTAGCTCGCCACCTGCAGCAGGTCCTCGTAGTCCACGCCGCGCCCGGCGTATTTGCGCGCCAGGATCTCCGCGAGGTAGAGGTGCTTCTCGACGAGCTCGTTTCGGATGCCCTCGGAATGCGACTCCCCGTACGCGCGGAACAGATCCGCGATGGCCTGCTTCTCTTCTGGCGTTCCTGCCATGACCCTATGCCCCCCGCAGACGCGCGCGCCTCAGACCGCCTGCGCCAGCAAGCGTTTTTTCATGCATATGAACGTCCCGGCCCCGACCTCCGAGCGGATGTCGACCTCGTCCATCAGCGCCCGGATGATGAAGATGCCGAGCCCGCCTCCTTCCTGGATCTCCCCGGGGACCGGCTCGACGTAGCCCTCCACGTCGTAGCCCTCGCCCCTGTCCTCCACCGTGATCGAAAGCGTGTCCTCGCCGACCTCGAACACCACTTCGTAGTCGACCGGCTCCGGCCCGCCGTGCAGCACGATGTTGGTGCACGCCTCCGAGATCGCGACCTTGATGTCCTCGATCTGGTCGATGTCGAAGCCGCAGCCGCTCGCGACCGTCGCCGCCGTCATGCGCACGGCCCGCACGTACTCCGCCTTGCCGGGCACCGTCAGTTTCAAAACGTCCGCCATGCCAAAACCCCTCCTTGCAAGCCCCCGCCGCTTACAGCAGCACCTTGTCGAAGCCCGAGATCGTCAGGAGCTTCTTCACGTTCGGCTTCGGGTTGACGAGCTTGATCGTCAGCCCGTCCTTCTTGATCTGCCCGTAGCAGCCGATGATGACGCCCAGGCCCGTGCTGTCGATGTAGTTGAGGTCCTCGAGGTCGATGCGGATGTTCTGCTGCTTCTCCGCGAGCGCCGCCTCGAGCTGGGTCTTGAAATAATGCGCGTTGCTGATGTCCACCTCGCCCACGACCTTGAAGTCCCAAAGCCCTTCCGCTGCGTTGTTGTTTGCATTGATCGACATTGCCACTTTAGCTGTCCTCCTCGTCTTCTTCCCGCGCGACCTTCGCGATCGCGATGATCTGCGCGTCTTCGCCCACCTTCATGATCTTGACCCCCTGGGTCACGCGGCTGAGCTCTTTCACCTCCCGCGCCTCGATGCGGATCAGGATGCCGTCCGAGTTGATGAGCATGATCTCGTCGTCGTCGTTCACCACGCAGGCCCCGACCAGCTCGCCCGTCTTCTTGATCTTCTTCTTGTCGTACGTCAGCAGCCCCATGCCGCCGCGCTTCTGTATGTTGTAGTCGGAGACCGGCGTCCTCTTGCCGAGCCCGAACTGGGTCACGACGAGGAGCTTCTCCTCCGGCTGCACGAGGTCCATGGCCACGACTTCGTCGCCCGCCTCGAGGTTGATCCCGCGCACGCCGCCGGCGGTCCTGCCCATGCTGCGCACGTCGTCCTCCTTGAAGCAGATGCTCTTGCCGAACTTCGTGACGAGGATCACCAGGTCGCTGCCGCTGCTCTGCTTGATGCCGATCATCTCGTCGCCGTCCTTCAGCGCGATCGCGATCAGCCCGTTCTTCCGGTTGGTGTCGTACTGCGACAGCGGCGTCTTCTTGATCGTCCCCTTCTTCGTCACGCAGATCAGGTAGCGGTCCTCCGGGAACTCCCGGATCGGCATGAGCGCCGTGATGCGCTCCCGCTGCATGAGATTGAGGAAGTTGATCGCGGGCGTGCCCTTCGCGGTGCGCTGCGCCTCCGGTATCTCGTATGCTTTTATTTTATGCACCTTGCCCGTATTTGTAAAGAACATCAAATAATCGTGCGTGGACGTGATGATGAGGTCGCGCACGAAATCGTTGTCCCTCGTCGTCAGCGCCTTGATGCCCTTGCCGCCGCGCCGCTGCAGCTTGTACTCGTCCGCGTCCACGCGCTTGATGTAGCCGAGGTGCGTCAGCGTGACCGCGACGCGGCCCTCCTCGATGAGGTCCTCCTCCTCGATCTCCGCCGCGGCCGCCTCGATCTTCGTCTTGCGCGCGTCGCCCCATTTGTCCTTGATCTCCTCGAGCTCCGCCTTCACGACGCCCATCAGCTTCGCCTCGTCGGCGAGCAGCTCCTTGTAGTAGGCGATCATCTTGCGCAGCTCCGCGTACTCCTTCTCGATCTTCTCCTTCTCCAGCCCCTGCAGCCGGCGCAGCTGCATCTCGAGGATCGCCTGCGCCTGCAGGTCGGAGAGGCGGAACCGGTCCATGAGCCGCTCCTTCGCGTCGTCGTAGCTCTCGCGGATCGTCTTGATGACCTCGTCGATGTTGTCGAGCGCGATGATGAGCCCCTCCAGGATGTGCGCGCGCGCCTCCGCCTTCTTCAGCTCGAACTGCGTCCGGCGCGTCAGGACCTCCTTCTGGTGCACGAGGTAGTGGTGCAGGATCTGCGAGAGGCTGAGCACCTTCGGCTCGCCGTCGACCAGCGCGAGCATGATCATCGAATAACTGGCCTGCAGCTGCGTCTGCTTGAAGAGCCTGTTCAGCGTGATCTGCGGGTTGGCGTCTTTTTTCAGCTCGACGACGATGCGGATGCCTTCCATGCTCGACTCGTCGCGCACCTCGGCGATCCCCTCGATCTTCTGCTCGCGCGCGAGCTCGCCCATCTTCTCGAGCAGGTTGCCCTTGTTGATCTGGTAGGGGATGGACGTGAAGATGATCTGCGTCCGCCCCTTTTTCGTCTCCTCGAACGTGTGCGTCGCGCGCACGAGCACGCTGCCGCGCCCCGTCTTGTAGGCCTCCTTCGCGCCCTTTTTGCCGAGGATGATCGCGCCCGTCGGGAAGTCCGGCCCCTTGACGAATTTGCACAGCTCGTCGTCCGTCGCCCCCGGGTGGTCGATCAGGTGCGTCGTCGCGTCGATGACCTCCACGAGGTTGTGCGGCGGGATGGACGTCGCCATGCCGACCGCGATGCCGTTGCTGCCGTTCACGAGCAGGTTCGGGAAGCGGGCGGGCAGGACGATGGGCTCCTTCTCCTCGCCGTCGAAGTTGGGCATGAAGTCGACCGTGTCCTTCTCGATGTCGCGCAGCATCTGCAGCGCGAGCGGGCTCATGCGCGCCTCCGTGTAGCGCATGGCCGCGGCGCTGTCGCCGTCGATGTTGCCGAAATTGCCGTGGCCGTCGACGAGCGGGTAGCGGATGGAGAAGTCCTGCGCCAGCCGCACCATCGCGTCGTAGATCGAGCTGTCGCCGTGCGGGTGGTATTTGCCCATGACGTCGCCGACGATGCGCGCGGATTTTTTGTGCGGCTTGTCGGGCGTGACGCCGAGCTCGCTCATCCCGTAGAGGATGCGCCGGTGCACGGGCTTCAGCCCGTCGCGGACGTCGGGCAGGGCGCGCGCGACGATGACGCTCATCGCGTAGTCGATGTACGCCGTCTTCATCTCGTCGTGGATTTCGGTCTGTATCAGTTTCAGTTCGTCGATTTGCTCACTCATGGCTGCTCCTGTTTCTATATGTCAAGGTTTTTCACGTACCGGGCGTTTTCCTCGATGAATCGGCGCCGCGGCTCCACGCGGTCCCCCATCAGCATCACGAACGTCTCGTCCGCGAGGCTGTAGTCGTCGAGCGTCACCTGGATCAGCGTGCGCCCCTGCCAGTCCATCGTCGTCTCCCACAGCTGCGACGCGTCCATCTCGCCCAGGCCCTTGTACCTTTGGATGTCCCACTTCGCGTTGGGCGCCTCCTCGCCGAGCCGGCGCATGAGCTTCTCCTGCTCCTTCTCCGAGTATGTATAATGAACGTCCTTGCCGCGCTTGACCTGGTAGAGCGGCGGCTGCGCGATGTAGACGTTGCCGTTTTGGATCAGCTCCGTCATGTGCCGGAAGAAGAACGTCAGCAGCAGCGTGCGGATGTGCGCGCCGTCCACGTCGGCGTCCGTCATTATTATTATTTTGTGATAACGCAGCTTCTCGAGGTCGAAGTTTTCGTCGATGCCGCAGCCGAAGGCCGTGATCATGTTCTTGATCTCGTCCGAGGAGAGCACGCGGTCGAGGTTTGCCTTCTCGACGTTGAGGATCTTGCCGCGCAGCGGCAGGATGGCCTGGCGCCTGCGGTCGCGCCCGAGCTTCGCGCTGCCGCCCGCCGAGTCGCCCTCGACGAGGAAGATCTCCGAGAGCGCGGGGTCCTTCTCCGAGCAGTCCGCGAGCTTGCCGGGCAGGCTCCCGCCCGACATGAGGCTCTTGCGCTCCGTCTCGCGCACCTTCTGCGTCTTCAGCCGCACCTTGTACGTGCCGTAGATCTTGTCCAGGATCGTCTTGGCCTGCGAGGGGTTCTCCTCGAGGAAGGCCATGAGCCGGTCGTTGGTCGTGCTCTCCACGAAGCCGCGGATGTCGCTGTTGCCGAGCTTCGCCTTCGTCTGCCCCTCGAACTGCGGCGTCGTGAGCTTCACGGAGATGATCGCCGTCAGCCCCTCGCGCACGTCCTCGCCCGTGAAGCTCTCGTCCTTCTCCTTCAGGATGCCCTGCCGGCGCGCGTACTCGTTGAACACGCGCGTCAGCGAGCTGCGGAAGCCCGACAGGTGCATGCCGCCCTCGATCGTGTTGATGTTGTTGGCGTACGTGAAGACCGTCTCGTTGAAGCGCTTCGTGTACTGCATCGCGATCTCCACGTCCGCGTCGCCGCCGCCCTCAGAGGACTTGCGGGACGCCTCGAAGTAGATGATGTCCGGGTGGATCGGCTCCTTGTTTGCGTTTTGGTGCCGCACGAACTCGAGGATGCCCCCTTCATAATAGAAGACTTCCTTCTTTTTCTTGCCCTCGCGCTCGTCGGCGAGCGTGATGCGCACGCCCTTGTTGAGGAAGGCCATCTCGCGCAGGCGGTGCTCCAGCGTGCCGTAGTCGTACTCGAGCTCGTCGAAGATCTCCGGGTCGGGGCGGAACATCGTGCGCGAGCCCGTCTTCTTGCTCTCGCCGATGACCTCGAGCTTGCTCGTCGTCTTGCCGCGCGAGTACGTCTGGCGGTAGATCTTGCCGTTCCGCTGGATCTGGACCTCCATCTCCTCGGAGAGGGCGTTGACGACGGAGGCGCCGACGCCGTGCAGGCCGCCCGACACCTTGTAGCCGCCGCCGCCGAATTTGCCGCCCGCGTGCAGCACCGTGTGGATGACCTCGACCGCCGGGATCCCCAGCTTCGGGTGCTTGTCCACGGGCATGCCGCGCCCGTCGTCCTCGACGACGATCGAGTTGTCCGCCTGGATCGTCACGTTGATGTGCTTGCAGAACCCCGCCAGCGCCTCGTCGACGCTGTTGTCCACGACCTCGTAGACGAGGTGGTGGAGCCCCCTGGGCCCCGTGCTCCCGATGTACATGCCGGGCCTCGTCCGGACCGGCTCGAGCCCCTCCAGCACCTGAATTTGTTCCGCGTTATACCGTTGTTGTTCTACGTCCGCCGCCATGTGGCATTTACCCCTCTTCCTGAAAATTTCCTACATATTATATACAGGTAGAATTTTTAACAATATATTCTACCATATAAAGTGTTTTTTTTACAGCCCGGAGCCGCGCTGTCACGTAAAAGTAACACTATGTTCGCGCCCCCCGTTTCCCCGGCGCGATTGTGGAATATTTTTTCCACAGAACGCGGGTGCGTTGGGATAAGCGGCGCGCGCCCCGGAGCCCCGGGGGTTTTTTATCCACAAAAAACCTGTGGATAATATGTGGATTTCTATGGATAACTTGCCCTTTTTCGTATTGCGCCCACCGCGCCCCCCGTGTTATCTTAGATATGCTCGTTTGTTGAGGCAGGGTGGAACCGGATAGGAAAAGAATGGAAACAACTTCGGAATTGTGGGAAAGAACGCTGGCGACGCTTGAAAAATCCGTTGAAAAGAGGGATTTTCTTGCTTGGATTGCAGATTTGGAGCCGATCCGCTACGACAAGGCGGCTGGTCGGCTCTATTTTTCTGTGGACAACGATTTCAAGCAGGCCCAGCTGGAGATGAAGTACGCGGGCACGATCGCCGAGGCGGCGAGCGAGGCCTTCGCCGCGCCGGTCACGCTCTCCTTCCTGCTCCCGCAGGACCGCACGGCGCGCGCCCCGGAGCCCCGGAAGGATCCCGGCCCCACCTCCCTGGACGGGGAGAACATCTTCAACCCCCGCTACACGTTCGACAATTTCATCATCGGCGACAACAGCCGCTTCGCGGCGATGGCCGCGAAGGCGGTGGCCGAGGCCCCGGGCAAGGCCTACAGCCCCCTCTTCATCTACGGGGGGTCCGGCCTCGGCAAGACGCACCTGATGAACGCGATCGGCATCTTCGTGATGGAAAACTTCCCCAGCAAGAAGGTGCTGTACGTCTCCTCTGAGACGTTCACGGAGGAGTTCGTCAACGCGAACCTGCAAAAGAAGATGAACGAGTTCAAGGCGAAGTACAGGGGCATCGACGTGCTCCTGATCGACGACATACAGTTCATCAGCGAGAAGGACAAGACCGTAGAGGAGGTCTTCAACACGTACAACACGCTCTACAACATGGGCAAGCAGATGGTCTTCACGAGCGACCGCCCGCCGAAGGACATCCTCGGCATCGACGAGCGGCTGCAGAGCCGCCTCGGCAGCGGGCTCCTCGTGGACCTGCAGCCGCCTTCCTACGAGATCAAGGTGGCCATCCTCCTGAACAAGGCGAAGCTCGACGGCATCCCGGAGGACGAGGGCCTCAACGAGGTCATCTCCTTCATCGCGGAGATCGTGAAGACCAACGTGCGCGAGCTGGAGAGCGCCTTCAACCGCGTGGTAGCCTTCGCGAAGATCTCCGGATCCTCCTTCTCCAGGAACCTGGCGAAGCAGATCCTCAAGGACGTCGTCTCCGTGAACGGCACGGGGGACGTGTCCCCGAAGGACATCAAGAAGGTGGTCGCCGCCCATTTCGGGATCACGGTCGCCCAGATCGACTCGCAGGAGCGCACGCGCTCGCTCGCGATGCCGCGGCAGATCGCGATGTTCCTGAGCTACGAGATGACGCAAAACTCCTTCCCAAAAATAGCGAAGATGTTCGGGAAGGACTACTCCACCGTCCACCACGCCTACGAGAAAGTGCGCAAGGAGCTCAAGACGAACGAACAACTCGGGAGCATCATCCAAGAGATCAAGGACAAGATTGAAGAGGAGTATTGATTTTTTCCCATAGATATGACAGGATATCCAAAGAGTTATCCATAGAAAAAAAGAGGTGGGAAAAGGCTTTTTTCACTTGTCCATAGGAGTTATCCACATATCCATAGGCAAAATAATAAAAATAAAATGATTGAAGAAAGGAAAAGCACGTGAAAGCAATTTGCAAGAAAACAAATTTGATCAAAGCGCTCGGGATCGTCTCGAGGGCCGTGTCCACTGTTTCCACGCTCGGGATCATCAAGGGGATACTCATCAAGACGGACGGGGACCTGAACATCAACCTGTCCGCGACGGACATACAGATATCCATCACGACGCGGATGGGGGCGATCGTGAACGAGGGGGGTTCGGTCGTCGTGGAGGCGCGCGTCTTCTCCGATTTGATCAGGAAGCTGCCGGAGGAGGACGTGGTGCTCGCCACGGACGAGAGGAACGTGCTCACGATCACGACGGAGACGACGGACAACAAGATACAGGGAATAGAGGAAAGCGAGTTTCCGCGCATCGAAGGCATGGAAGAGGGCAAGAAAATTATTATTGAAAGGGAAGCTTTGAAGGATATGATCGAGGGCACCTGCTTCGCGGCCAGCGCCGACGAGTCGAGGGGGGTGATCACGGGGGCCCTGTTCGAGGTGGAGGCGGGGGACCTGGCGATGGTGGCCCTGGACGGGTATAGGGTGGCGATCCGGCGGGATTTCCGCGAGGCGCTGCGCGGGGAGTCGCTGAAGGCGGTCATCCCGGCCCGGATGATGCGGGAGGCCGGAAAGATCCTGGCAGAGTCCTGCAAAGAGGAGGTGTGCCTCGAGGTGGGGCAGAACAAGGCGGTCCTCGTGACGGAGGACACGACGGTGCGGATGAACCTGCTCGCGGGGGAGTACATCAAGTACCGGGAGGTGCTGCCGAAGGAGTACGCGGTCCGGTTCGTGTGCCGCAGGGAGGAGATCCTGAACGCGGTGGAGCTTGCGGAGGTGTACAAGAGCGACGGGAAAAACTCTTTCGTGCGGTTCTCGATCGGCGAGGGGTCGCTGGTGGTGTCCTCGCGCGCGGACGTGGGGCACGGGAAGGAGACGGTCGCGATCGAGAAGGAGGGGGAGGACCTGGAGATCGGGTTCGACGCGAGGTTCCTGAAGGAGGCGCTGCGGGCGGCGGGGGACGAGAAGGTCGTGATGGAGTTCGGCACGAGCATCAGCCCCTGCGTGGTCAGGCCGGTCGAGGGGGAGGGGTTCACCTACCTGATCCTGCCGGTGCGGCTGTCCACGGTGAACGTCTGAAAAAAGGATGAAGATAGAGAAAATCCTCCTGCGGAATTTCCGCAACTACAAAGAGGAGGAGGTCTCCTTCGACGAGCGCCTCAACGTCGTCACGGGGGAGAACGGGCAGGGGAAGACGAACCTGATCGAGGCGGTCGGTTTCCTGTCCATGGCGAAGTCCTTCCGGACGCGGCGGGAGCAGGAGATGGTCCGGTCGGGGGAGGAGGCCCTGTCGGTGAAGGGGCATTTCGAGAAGAGGGGCTCGCCCTTCACGGTGGAGATCGTGTGGCGGGGGGCCGGCGGGCAGAGGGAGTTTTTTGTGAACGGGGCGGAGAAGGGTTCCGTTTTTGATTTGCTCGGGGGGGCGTACACGATCGTGTTCTCGCCGGAGGACCTGTCGATCGTGAAGGGGGGGCCGGACGCGCGGCGGCGGTTCCTCGACCGCGAGATCATCCTCCTGCGGCCCGTCTACTACCACAAGTTGAAAAAATACAAGGGGGTTTTGAAAAACCGCAACGCGCTCTTGAAAAAAGAAGGGGCGGACCCGGGGCTGCTCGACGTCTACGACGAGCAGCTGGCGGCGGCGGGCGCAGCCGTGATGGCCGAGCGGGCGGCCTACGCGGAGGCGCTGTCGCGGGCGGCGGCGGAATCCGTGTCGATGATTTCGGACGGGCGCGAGGCGCTCTCGGCGGCGTACCGGCCGAGCGCGCTGGGCGGCGAACGGGATCCTTCGGGCGTCACGGCGGGCGAGTACGAGGAGGCCATGCGGGGGGCCTTGCGGCGGGGGCGGGAGCGGGACCTCTTCCTCGGCGCCACCGAGGCGGGGCCGCACCGGGACGACCTCGCGCTGTCACTGAACGGGTCGGACCTGCGCGTCTACGGCTCGCAGGGGCAGCAGCGCACGGCGGCGCTCGCGCTCCGGCTCGCGGAGCGGGCCCTCATCAAGCAGGAGACGGGGGAGGACGCGATCCTCCTGCTCGACGACGTGATGAGCGAGCTCGACGCGGGGCGGCAGGGGCGGATCCTCTCGGCCTTCTCGGGCAACCAGGTCTTCGTGACGGCGGCGGAGGCGCCGGCGGCCCTGGGGGGCGCGCGTGTGATCAGGGTCCGCGGCGGTTTCGTGGAAAAAAATACCTTTTGACAGGCAGGGGCTTGTCGACTATAATAATATGGCTTGTGGAATGGGGTGGTTCCGCCGCAGGCGCAAGTGAAGAACCGGCACGAGATTCAGGGCCGGACGAGATAGTAAGGAGAACGCAGAACACATGAAGATGACGTACCAGCCGAAAAAACGGCAAAGAGCGAAAGAGCACGGCTTCCGCAAAAGGATGTCGACAAAGAACGGGCGCAACGTCCTGAAACGCAGGCGGCTCAGGGGCCGGAAGCGCCTCTCCGCGTAAGGAAGGGGCGGCGCGCGGCACATGGCGCTGAAGCCGGAGGTTCTTCGGAACAGGAAGGATTTCGACCGGCTCTACAAACGGGGGCGGTCGATTTCCGAAAAATACATCGTTTTGTTCGCCATCCCGAACGCCCTGCCCATGAACCGAAAGGCGTTCCTCGCCAGCAAGAAAGTAGGCGGGGCCGTGGCCCGGAACCGGGCGCGGAGGCTCATGAAGGAGGGGTTCCGGCTGATGGAGAAGGAGGACGCGCTGAAAAGCGGCTTCGACATCCTCTTCATCGCGAGGAACACGATCACCGGAAAGAAGCGGCAGGAAGTCGAGGCGTCGATGAAGCGAGCGCTCGCGAAGGGAAAAGTCCTGAAATGAAAACAGTGCTTATCTACGGCATACGGGGGTACCAGATTTTTGTCTCGCCCTGGTTCCCGCCCACCTGCCGGTTTTTCCCGACCTGCTCCGCGTATTTCATCGAGGCGCTCCAGAAATACGGGTTTTTCAAGGGCTGCAGGCTCGGCATCGCGCGCATCCTCAGGTGCCACCCGTTCCACCCGGGCGGCTACGACCCGGTGCCGTAGCGGGCGCGGCGGCTGTTATTGTAGGAAGACGGAGGGAAGGATTTGTCCTGGTATTATCAGATTTTCGGAACGATCGCGAAACCGCTGGGGGCGCTGCTCGGCTTTTTGTACGACCACATCGGCATCTACGGCATCACGCTGATCGTCTTCACGCTCATCGTGCGCGGCTGCCTGTTCCCGCTCTACGCGAGCCAGATCAAGGGGCAGATGAAGATGGCGGACATCCAGCCGAAGATGCAGGCGCTGCAGAAGAAATACGCGACCGACCGGCAGCAGCTCGGCATCGCGATGCAGCAGCTGTACAAGGAGGAGGGCTACAACCCGATGATGGGGTGCCTGCCGCTCCTGATCCAGATGCCGATCCTCATGGGGCTGTTCGTGCTCCTGCGCAACCCGGTCGCGTACATCCAGAACCTCTCGATGATCCTCGGGTCGCACGAGGCGTTTTGGTGGATCGCGGACCTCTCGCAGCCCGACCCGTGGGTGCTGCCGCTCGTGACGGGCGCGACGACGTTCGCGTCGATGAGCATGACGGGCATGGGCACGACGCCGACGCCGTCGGGCGAGGGGAGCGACATGAGCGCGCAGATGCAGCCGATGATGAAGGTGATGCGCGTGTTCATGCCGGTGTTCATCGTCGTGATGGCGCGCACGATGCCGGCGGGGCTGTCGGTGTACTGGATGATCGGGAACCTGTTCACGGTCGGGCAGACGTGGATGCTGAAGCGGATGCGCGGGAAGGCGATGCGCGCGCGGGAATTGAAAATTGAGAATTGAGAATTGAGAATTGAGAATTGGGAATTGGGAATTGTTGACGGGTGATTTTTGTTGGTTTGGAAGACATTTGTTGAGGATTTGCATTCGTAGTGTCATTGGTTTTATAAGTTTCATTTTGTGAACGGAGGGCTATGGTGAAAATGGAGTATTCGGAAAAATACGGGCAGGATGTAGACGAGGCGGTGCGGCTCGCGCTGGACGAGCTGAACCTCACGGAGGATCAGGTGATGGTGACGGTGCTCGAGGAGCCGACGAAGGGCTTCCTCGGCCTCGGCAGCAAGCTTGCGAAGGTGCGCGTGGAGCGCATCGCGGACGCGGAGCCGATCGAGGACATGACGCAGGCGGAGGCGATGTCGCGCGAGGCGGCGAACAAGCCGAAGACGAAGGCGAACCACGACTTCCGGAAGAAGCCGCGGGCGCAGGGCGAGGGCGGCGGGTCCGACGGCGGCCGGCCGGCGCGGGGCGACGGGCGCCCGCGTGACCGGGACCGCGACCGTGGGCCGCGCGACCGGGACCGCGACCGCGACCGCGACCGGGGGCGCGGCGGATCCGGGCGTGACCGGGACCGTGACCGTGGGCCGCGAGACCGCGACCGCGACCGGAACAGGAACCGTGACCGGGACCGCGACCGCGTGGAAGACTATTCGGACATCGAGATCGATATCTCCGGCATCCCGCAGATCTCGGAGCCGATCGAGAACCTCGTGCCGGATCCGGAGGGCGAAGCGACGGTGTTCCTGCGCGACGTGCTCGAGAAGATGCATTTCAACGTGGAGATCGAGGGCTTCAAGAACGACGACTGCAGCTATATCGAGGTCAAGGGCGAGGACGTCCGCATGGTCATCGGCAAGCGCGGCCAGACGCTGGACTCGCTCCAGTACCTCGCGAACCTCGTGGCAAACAAGGACAACGAGGACTACAAGCGGGTCGTCATCGATGTGGAGGGCTACCGCTCGCGGCGCGAGAAGACGCTGGAGGAGCTCGCGGTGAAGCTCGCGAAGAAGGTGCTGAAGACGGGGCGCAACGCGCGGCTCGAGCCTATGAACCCGTACGAGCGCAAGGTGATCCACGCGACGCTGCAGCACGTGGACGGGGTCATGACGAAGAGCGAGGGCGAGGAGCCCTACCGCCGGGTCATCATCGAAAAGAGCTGAGGCTTCACACGGTGTTCTGATGGAAGAAGAAACGATCGCTGCGATTTCGACGGCGCCCGGCGAGGGGGGCATTGGGATTGTACGGTTGAGCGGGGCGCGCGCACAGGAGGTACTGGCGCGCGTTTTCGTTCCCGCCCGCGGCGGCGCGGGCGGGGCCTGGGCCCCGGGCCGCCGCATGCGGTACGGGCACGTGGTGGACCCCTCGACGGGGGAGCGGGTGGACGAGGCGCTGGCCGTGGTGATGCCGGGCCCCCGCTCCTACACGGGCGAGGACGTGGCGGAGATCCAGTGCCACGGCGGGCCGGTGCCGCTCCGGCGGATCCTGGAGCTCTGCTTCGCGGCGGGGGCGGCGCCGGCGGCGCCGGGCGAGTTCACGAAGAGGGCCTTCCTCTCGGGGCGCATCGACCTCGTGCAGGCGGGCGCGGTCATCGACCTGATCCGCGCGGGCACGGAGCGGGCGTACCGGGCGGCGCAGGACCAGGCGGAGGGGCGCCTTTCGGGGCCCATCCGCGAGGCGCGGGCGCTCCTGCTCGCGGTCCTGACCGAGATCACGGCGCGCATCGACTACCCGGAGGCGTTCGACGACGAGGCCGGCCTGCCGCCGACGCCTACGCTTTTCCGGGAGTCCACGGAGCAGATCACGTCCATCCTGCGCTCCCTGCTCGCCACCGCCGGGGAGGGCCGCATCGTGCGCGACGGCCTGCGCGTGTGCATCATCGGGGCGCCGAACGTCGGCAAGTCCTCGCTGTTCAACGCGCTCGCGCGGGAGAACGCGGCCATCGTCACGGCCGTGCCGGGCACGACGCGGGACGCGCTGGAGATCTGGCTGAACGTACGGGGCCTCCCCGTGCTGCTGTCGGACACGGCGGGCATCCGCGAGGCGGCGGGCGAGGTCGAGGCGCTGGGCATCGAGAAGAGCCGGGCCGTCTACGGCAGGGCGGACATGGCGCTGTTCGTGCTCGACGGCAGCCGGCCGCTGTCGGGGGAGGACGCGGCGATCGCCGCCTCGCTTGACCCGGCGAAGGCGACGCTGCTGGTCCTCAACAAGCAGGACCTGCCGCAGGCGTTCTCCCTCGTGGAGGCAGAGGCGCTCGCGCCGTTCGCGGACAAGGCGCTCGGCTCCGCGCTCCGCCCGGGGGAGCTCGTCCGGGCGATTGAGGACGCGATCGAGCGCGCGGCGCGCGCCGGCGCCCAGGCGGGGACGGGCGCGCTCGTCACGCGGGCCTGGCAGGCGGAGCTGCTTTCGCGGGCGCTCGCGGAGACGGAGGAGGGCCGGGAGGTGCTCGCGCTCGGCGAGGCGCCGGAGTTCGCGGAGGTGAACATGCGCGCGGCATACGACGCGCTCGGGGAGCTGATCGGGGAGTCGGTCTCGGACGATGTTCTAAACAGGGTATTCGAGGAGTTTTGTGTAGGAAAATGAAAGAACGATTGATTTTGCATGACCTGGTCGGGCCGCTCCCGGCCTCCCTCTCGGAGAGCAGGAAGGTGGTGCTCTTCAGCGCCTCGCCGGCGGTGAAGCCCTGCGTCGGCTGCTTCGGGTGCTGGCTGAAGACGCCGGGCGTCTGCGTCATCCCGGACCGGGGCCAGGCGTTCGCGCCGCTCCTCGGGCAGTGCGGGACGTTCGTGATCGTCAGCCGCCTCGTGTTCGGCGGGTATTCCGCGGACGTCAAGTCCGTGCTCGACCGGGGCATCGGGTATATGCTGCCGTTTTTCACGGTCATCAAGGGGGAGACGCACCACGCCCCCAGGTTCAAGGGGCGGTTCCACCTGAAGGTGCTGTTCTACGGTTCGGCCAGCGACGGGGAGGGGCGCGCGGCGGCGCAGGGCCTCGTCCGCGCGAACGCGGTGAACCTGTGCGCCAAATCCCACGAGGTGCTGTTTTTCGAGAGCGCGCAGGAGGCGGCGGACGAGCTGCGGAGGGAGGCGTCGGAATGAAGATCGTGTTGATCAACGGGAGCCCGAAGACCAAAAGGAGCATCAGCGGGACGCTGCTCGGCGCGCTGTCGGAGCACCTGCCCCCGGAGGCCGAGCGCGCGCAGCTGCACGTGATCGGGGCGGGCGGCGCGGAGGCGCGCGCGGCGATCGCCGGCGCGGACGTGTGGGTGCTGGCGTTCCCGCTCTACATCGACGGGCTGCCGTCGCACCTGATCCGCTTCCTGGAGAGGGCCGTGGTGGGGGAGGTGGTCCCCAAGCAGGGCGCCGTCGTCTACACGCTGGTCAACAACGGGTTTTACGAGCCGGAGCAGTGCAAAAACGCGGTGGCGGCGGTGAAGCTGTTCTGCAACAAGGCGGGCCTGTTCTGGGGCCAGGCGGTCTGCGTCGGCGCGGGGCCCATGGCCGGCTTCATGCCCCTCGAAAAGAGGCCGATGGCGCCGGTTGCGTCGGCGCTCGGCGAGTTCGCGGTCTCGATCTCGACGGTGGCCACCGGGGAGGACCTCTACGTGCGCCCGAACGTCGCGCGGTTCCTCTACGTCAAGTCGGCGCACGCGGGGTGGAAGAAGGCGGCGGAGAAGGCGGGGTTTTCGCTCAGCGACCTGCGCCGCCTGCCGGGGTAGGGCGGGGCGCGACGCGCCGCGTCAGGACCGCTCCCTCCTCGCCAGCTGCACCATGAGCACGGCGATGTCCGCGGGGGAGACGCCAGAGATGCGCGAGGCGGCGCCCAGCGAGGCGGGCCTTTGCGCCGACAGCTTCTGCCGCGCCTCGAGGCGCAGGCCGTCCATGCTCCCGTAGTCCAGGTCCTGCGGCAGGCGCTTGCTTTCCAGCTTGCGGAACTTCTCGACCTGCCTCCTCTGCTTCTCGATGTAGCCTTTGTACTTTCTTTCTATTTCCACCTGGCGCGCGACGGATCCCTTCAGCTCCTCCGGCAGGGGGAGGTCTATGGCAACGGGCAGGGGGCGGATGCTTGCAGAGTGAGCCTCCGCAGGGGCGGCTGCGATACCACACAGTTCATTGCCGTTAAAAAACCCGACTGTTTGAGCGGTGGCAGATTCCTGCTCCGCTTTCATCCGAGGCTCTTCCAAGCTGCCCGTTTCGGAAGGCAAAAATGCCAGCGAGTTTCGGGTTTTAGGCAAGGAACTGTCTGGTATCGCCCGCACCGAGGACAAGCGAACGGCGCAAGCATTTGCCCCCTGCCCGTTGCTATAGACCGTGTACCCGAGAGCGGCCTCTATCGCCCTGCGTTTTGCCTCGGCGCGCAGGAACCGCTCCTCTGATGCGAGGCCGAGGGCGTAGCCGGCCCTCGTCAGGCGCAGGTCCGCGTTGTCCTGCCTCAGCACGAGGCGGAACTCGGCTCTCGACGTCATGATGCGGTAGGGCTCCTCCGTCCCCTTTGTCGTGAGGTCGTCGATGAGCACGCCGATGTACGCCTCTGACCGGTCCGGCACGTAGGGCGCAAGGCCGTCCGTCAGCCTCGCCGCGTTGACGCCCGCGACCAGCCCCTGAGCCGCCGCCTCCTCGTACCCGCTCGTGCCGTTCACCTGGCCGGCGAAGAAAAGCCCGCGGATTTTTTTCGACTCCAGGGAGGGCAGGAGCGAGAGGGGGTCGATGCAGTCGTACTCGATCGAGTAGCCGTATCTGGAAATGACCGCGTCCTCGAGCCCCTTGATCGTGCGGTAGAAAACCTCCTGGATGTCCTCCGGCAGGCTCGTGCTCATCCCCTGTATGTAAACTTCTTCGGTTGACAGGCCTTCCGGCTCGAGGAACAGCTGGTGCCGCTCGCGGTCCGGAAACCTCGACACCTTGTCCTCGATCGATAGGCAGTAGCGCGGCCCGGTGCCCGTCGTGTGCCCGCCGTAGGGCGCCGTCCTGCCGATGTTTTCCGCGACGATCTTGTGGCCCTCTGGGTTCGTGTACGTCATCCAGCAGGAGGCGCGGTTCTCCCCGATGTACTTTCCTTCATTTATATAGGAGAACGGCTCGATCACGTCGTCCCCGGGCTGCTCGGTCATTTCCTCGTAGCGGAGGGAGGGGGCGAGCACCCGCGCCGGTGTGCCCGTCTTGAACCTGCGCAGGGGGAAGCCCCGGCGCTTCAGGTTTTCGGCGAAGCCCACGGAGGCCCGGAGGCCGGAGGGGCCCGATGGCCAGGCGCGGTCCGAGATGTGCACGAGCCCGTTCAGGTAGGTGCCGGTGGCCAGCACCACCGCGCGGCCGGGGACCTCCTCGCCGCCCTGCAGCACGACGCCGCCAACGGTGTCAACAGAATCGTTTGACAGCAGCAAATCCACGACTTCGGCGCAGCGCAGCTCGAGGCCGCCCTGCGCCCCGAGCGCGCGGAGCATCTCCTCGTGGTACCTCTGCTTGTCCGCCTGCGCGCGCGGCGAGTGCACCGCCGGGCCCTTGCTGCGGTTGAGCATCTTGCTCTGTATGAAGGCGCGGTCGATGAGCAGGCCCATCTCCCCGCCGAGCGCGTCGATCTCCTTCACGAGCTGGCCCTTGCCCGTGCCGCCGATCGAGGGGTTGCAGGGCATCATCGCCACCGACTCGATTTGCATGGTGAGGAGCAGCGTGCGCTTGCCCAGCCGCGCGGCGGCGAGCGCCGCCTCGCAGCCGGCGTGCCCCGCCCCCACCACGATCACATCAAAAATGTCCATGTACCGCATTATACAACACGAATCCCTACCACTCACCCCCGAATCTTCACCTGTTGGCGAAAAGGGGTTTACAACCGGCGGCGGGCGCGATAGGCTACCCTTGTCATGAAGATTCGGATTGAAATTGACGAAAAGGCGGACGAGGCCGAGCTGACGATCCGGTGCCGCGAGGTGGACGAGAAGGTCGCGCGCATCCAGAGGGCGGCGCAGGCCGCGGCGGGAGAGGGCGCGGGCAGGCTGCGGCTCATGAAGGGCGGCACCGAGTACTACCTGCAGCCCGCGGACGTGCTCTTCTTCGAATCCGCGAACGGGCGCACCTTCGCCCACACGGAGACCGAGGTCTTCGAGACGCGCCTGCGCCTGTACGAGCTCGAGGAGCTGCTGCCGCACTCGTTCCTGCGCGTGAGCAAGTCCGCGATCCTCGGCACGGGCAAGATCTACTCGATCGACAGGAACCCCGTGGGGCCGAGCCTCGTCCGGTTCCGCGGCACGCACAAGCAGATCAGCGTCAGCAGGCAGTATTTTAAATTGTTGCAAGACAAAATGGACTTCGACCTTTGATGCAGGAGGGAAAACTATGGAAAACAAGCAAAAGCACAAATCTTTTTGGAGGGTGTTCTGGGGGGTGTTCTGCGTCTTCGCGGCGGCGGTCATCATCCTGAACCAGTTCGGCTACGTGGAGGTCTTCGGCTGGGGCGCGGGCTCGCTCCTCTTCCTCTTCCTCATGGCCGTCATCCTCATCGCGTGCGTGCCGAGGCGGCTGTGGTTCGGGATCTTCTTCCCCCTGACCGTCATCGGCTACTACGTCTACAAGGGGCTCGGCCTCGACACCTCGAGGATCAGCGCGTGGGCGCTGTTCTTCGTCGCGCTCTTCCTCTCGATCGGCTTCTCGATCCTCTTCCACCGGCCGCAGAAGCACCGGTGGGCGCAGATGCCGCCGGGCGGGCAGGCGGCCCAATGCGCGGGCGGGGACGATTTCGAGCGCGTCATCAACGACCCGGACGGCAGCGAGTTTTACGCGAAGACGGAGTTCGGCTCCGCCGTCAAGTACATCAACACCGACAACCTCGTGCGGGGCTACCTGGAGGTGAAGTGCGGCGTGATGAAGGTGTTCTTCGACAACGCGAGGATCACGCCCGAGCAGGGGCAGGCCGAGATCGAGGTGCATGTCAGCGCCGGCGCGATGGAGCTCTACATCCCGCGCACCTGGGCCGTCGTCAACGAGCTCACAAACAGGGTCTCCAGCATCGAGGAGAAGGGCGCGCAGGAGCACGTCCCCGACGCGCCGCGCCTGGTGCTGACCGGGACGGTGGACATCTCCGGCTTCACGGTCATCTACGTATAGGAAAGCCAGGCGGGCGTACAAAAGGGGCTTCCCGGCCGGGGGGCCCTTTTGGCGCGGCGAGGTGTGGTATGATGGGGGCATGTTCAGGAAAGAAGACGGCGAGGAAACGGGGGAGGCGAGGGCGCGCCTGGAGCGCGGGCTCCGCACGCTTGCGCGGCGCGGGGGCCTCCCCGCAGACATGTCAATCAAATTGCTTGACAGCCATTTCGCTGATGCGCTGATGGCGCTGATGGCGCTCGTGCTGGAGCGCAACGAGGTGGTCAACCTGACGGCGGTCACGGAGCCGGTGGAGTTCGCTGAGCTGCAGCTGCTGGACAGCCTCGCGCCGGCGGGGCTGCCCGCGCTCTCGCGGGCGCGCGCCGTCGTGGACGTCGGGGCGGGCGCAGGCTTCCCGGGCCTGCCGCTCGCGCTGCTCTGCCCGGAGAAGGAATTCCTCCTGATCGACTCGCTCGGGAAGCGCGTGGACTTCATGGCGCAGGCGGCGGAGGCCCTCTCGATGGGAAACGTGCGCACGCTGCACGCGCGCGCCGAGGCGGCGGGGCACGACGCCCGGCTGCGGGAGGGCTTCGACCTCGCGCTGTGCCGGGCGGTCGCGCAGCTCCCCGTCGTGCTGGAGTACTGCCTGCCGCTCGTGCGCACCGGGGGCAACCTCCTCGCCTACAAGACGGTGCGCGCCGGGGGCGAGATCGAGGGCAGCCTGGTCGCGCGGGAGATGCTTGGTGCCGCGAGGGACGTGGAAATATTTGCCTACCCCGACCTGCTCCCTGGCCGGGCGCACGCGCTGTACATCGTGCGGAAGGAGGGGGGGACGCCGGTGAAATACCCCCGCCGCGAGGGGGTCCCGTCGAAAGTGCCCCTGTAGGCCGGCCTGAAATGTTTCACGTGAAACATTTTTCGGGTGTTTCACGTGAAACATTTGTGAAATCCATTGCACATCTCCCCGAAAGGGTCTATACTGTTGTGACCGGACAGAGAACATGGGGATATTCTTTTTTAACAGAGCGGAGGAAGTATGGGAACGGCAATCGCGATATTCAACCAGAAAGGGGGCGTCGGGAAGACCACCACGAACATCAACCTGGCGACTTGTCTGGCGCTGAAGGGGAGACGCATACTGATCATGGACATCGACCCGCAGGGGAACACGACGAGCGGGCTCGGCATCAACAAGCGGGAGCTGGAATACTCGCTGTACAATGTGCTGATCGACAACACGGTAGATCCAAAGGACGCGATCATCAGCACGGGGATCCCAAACCTGTGGATCATCCCGGCAAGCGTCGAGCTTGCGGGCGCGGAGATCGAGCTCGTGGAGCTGGAAGGGCGGGAGAGGAGGCTGAAAAGCGCGCTCGACCGCGTGAAGGGCGACTACGACTACATCTTCATCGACTGCCCGCCGTCGCTCGGGCTCCTGACGATCAATTCGCTGACGGCCGTGGACAGCGTCCTCATCCCGATCCAGTGCGAATTCTACGCGCTCGAAGGCGTGAGCCAGCTCATGAGCACGATCAAGCTGGTGCAGAAAAACCTGAACACGAGCCTCTACGTCCAGGGCGTCATCCTCAGCATGTTCGACGGCCGGACGAACCTCTCCATCCAAGTCGTGGAGGAAGTGAAGAAATACTTCAAGGAAAAGGTGTATTCCACGGTCATCCCGCGCAACGTCAAGCTCGCGGAAGCGCCGGGCTTCGGCCTCCCCATCACGCACTACGACCCGCATTCCAAGGGGGCGGAGGCCTACCGGGAGTTTGCGGACGAATTCCTCGCGGGCGAAAGTAGAAGAAGAAGATGACGGGGAAGAAAAAAGCGCTCGGGCGTGGGCTAGACGCCTTGTTTGGCGACATCGAAGTTGCCGTCCCGGCGCGCGGGTCCGGCGGGAAATCGCAGGGCGGCGGCGCGAAAGCGGGGAAAAACGGCGGCGGCACGGCCTCGGAAGAGGCGGAAAACGCCGTTTTGTACATAGACATCGACAATATCCGCCCCAACGAGATGCAGCCGCGCCAGTCCTTCGAGCCGGAGGCGATCGAGGCGCTCGCCGCTTCGATCGAGACCTACGGCGTGATCCAGCCGGTGCTGCTGAAGAAAACCAAGCTCGGGTACGAGCTCATCGCGGGCGAGCGCCGCTGGCGCGCCGCCAGGAAGGCCGGCCTCAAGGAGATCCCCGCGATCCTGCGCGAGGTCACGGGGGAGGAGAACGCGCTCATCGCCATCATCGAGAACATGCAGCGCGAGAACCTCAACCCGATCGAGGAGGCGGGCGCGTACCGCATGGTGCTGGACAAATACGACCTGACGCAGGAGCAGGTGGCGCGCGCCGTCGGCAAGAGCCGCTCGCACGTGGCCAACACGCTGCGCGTCCTGAAATTTCCCGAGGAGCTCCTGGAGTACATGCGCGTCGGCCTGCTGTCGCTCGGCCACGCAAACGCGATCGGCGCCCTGCGCGACCCGGCGCTGCAGCTTTCGACCGCGCAGCGCATCGTGAAGAACGGGCTGACCGTCCGCGAATCGGAGAAGCTCTGCGCCCAGATCGCGGAGGAGCGCGGCGGCAACGGGAAGAAGAAGCCGTCGGCGCGGAAGGCCGCGAGGAAAGGGGAGGAGATCCGCCGCGTCGAGGAGGACCTCACTTCGCTCGTCGGCACGAAGGTCGTCATCAGCGGCGACGCGAACAGCGGCAGCGTGGAATTGCGGTATTTTGAGCGCACGGGCCTCGACGAGATCGTGGAATTCCTCCGCAAGGCCGGGGAAAGAAGGCGATGAGCGAAAAGCCGGCAGGGATCTCCGCCATAGAGAAGTTATTGGTAAATTTCACCATTCCGGCGTGGCTTTTGGATAAAAATGGAAATATCCTCTTCCTCAACGACTCCATGAAGGAGCTGTTCGGCGATTTGGCGGGGCAGAACGCGGCGCTCGTCTACGGGGACGGCGTCCCGATGGACGGCGCGCTCTCCGCGCTCCCGGGCGGCGAGGGCTTCGTCGAGGTCCTGCTCGCGGACGTGCCTTTCCGCCTGGCGGCCGTCGACGTCGACCTCGGCGGGGAGGGCAGCTACCGCGTCGAATATTATGAGGACATCTCCGAAAACCGGCTGCTGCGCGAAAACCTCCTGGCGGAGCTCGCGAAGGTGCGCGAGGAGACGAACACGGCGAAGCGGATCCAGCGCAGCATCCTGCCGGCGGACGGCGTGTACTGGGAGGCGCTCGCGGTCAATTCGCTCTACCTGCCGGCGGACGACCTCGGCGGGGATTTCTTCGACGTGCTGCGCGTCACCGAGGACGAGTTCCTCCTGTACGTCGCGGACGTCTCCGGGCACGGGATCCGGGCGTCGCTCCTCACGGTCTTCATGCAGGAGCGCGTGCGCGCGAACGCGGCGCTCGCCTCGGGCGGCGTCAACCACCTCCTCGGCCGACTCGTGAACGAGTTCACGGCGCTCGAGATCGACGGCTCGATCTACGTGACGATGGTCGTCTGCCTCTACGACCGGGGGGAGCGCACCCTCTCCGTCGCGAACGCCGGCCACAACTGCGCGCCGCTCATCGTGCGCGACAACGGGCGCTCCGAGAGCGTGCAGGTGCGCGGGATGCCGATCAGCGTCATCACGGAGGAGGACGCGTTCGAGGAGGAGATCGTGATCATGAAGCCCGGCGACCGCCTGCTGCTCTACACGGACGGCATCGTGGAGGAGATGGACACGCTCACGAAGAAGACGTTCGGGCCGGAGGGCGTCCGCGAGACGGCCGAGCGCCTGCACGCGTACGACGGGAAATTCCTCGTGCACGCCATCGTGGAGGAGGCGGCGAAGTACAGCCTGCTCGCGGCGAAGGACGACCGCACGATCGTGGCGATCGACGTCCTGTCCTGACCCGGCGGAGATTTTTTTGGAAGCACTATGACGAAGACGATCAACATATACACAGACGGCGCCTGCGCGGGGAACCAGTTCGACGAAAACACGGGCGGCTGGGGCGCGATCCTGGAGTACGGCGGCTACGTCAAGGAGCTTTTCGGGGGCGAGGCGGACACGACGAACAACCGCATGGAGCTGCTGGCGCTCATCGCGGGCCTGTCCGCGCTCACGAAGACCGGCTACCCGGTGCGCGTGTTCAGCGACAGCAGCTACGTGATGAAATGCCTGAGGGAGCGGTGGCACGAGCGGTGGCGGGAGAACGGCTGGAAGACCCAGGCGAGGAAGCCCGTGGAGAACCGCGACCTGTGGGAGCGGCTGGTCGCCTTCCTGCCGGACTACGACTTCCGGTTCTACCTCGTGAAGGGGCACGTGCGGCCGGACGCGCCGGCGTCGTCGATGGAAAAGCACTTCGCGAAATTCCGCGAGCACAACGGCGACGGGTTCTCGATGGACGAGTTCCGCCACATCATCGGGCGCAACAACGAGGCGGACGCGCTCGCGAACCGGGGCATCGAGGAGGTGCGCGCGCGGCTTTCGGCGGGGGGGCCTACGGCATGAGCCTGTCTTTGTGCTCGTTCTCGAGCGGCAGCAGCGGCAATAGTTATTTGATCAAGGGCGGGGGCGGCGCGATCCTCATCGACGCGGGCATCAGCGCTTCGCGCATCCTCTCCGGGCTGGAGCGCACGGGGACGGCGCGCGCGGACGTGAAGGCGCTGTTCGTGACGCACGGGCACTGGGACCACGTGACGGGCGCGCGCGTGCTGCTCAAGAAGCTGCCGGGCGCGGACGTCTACGCCTCCGCCGGCACGATGGAGGAGCTGGAGCGCAGGGACGCGGGGCAGAAGCTCACGTTCGCGCGGGAGGTCGCGCAGCAGCGGAAGAAGCGCGTCGCGCCCGCGCAGCCCGTGGAGATCTGCGGGCTGACGGTGCGCGCGTTCCGGACGCTGCACGACGCCGCGGAGCCGCTCGGGTTTGCCGTCACGGACGGGGGCGGCGGCGGTTCCGTCGCGATCGTCACGGACACGGGGCTCTTCACGGACGACATCCTCTACAGCGTCGCGGACGCGGACCTGCTCGTGCTCGAGGCGAACCACGACACGGAGATGCTGCGCAGCGGCAGCTACCCCTGGCACCTGAAGCAGCGCATCCTCAGCGAGGTCGGGCACCTTTCGAACGCGCAGGCGGCGGAGGCGCTCGCCCGCGTCTTCTCGCTGAACGCGAAGAAGCGCGTCGTCCTGCTCGCCCACCTTTCGCAGGAGAACAACACGCCACGCCTCGCCGAGCAGACCGTCTGCACGCTGCTCGCGCGCGAGGGGATCTTCACGGGCGGCGACTTCCACCTCGGCGTCCTGCGGCGCGACATGCCGTCCGACCTGTACAGGCTATGAATATCGATATCGTGTGCGTGGGCGCCCTGCGGGAGCGTTACTGGCGGGACGCGGCGGCCGAGTACGCGAAGCGGCTCTCCCCCTATTGCAAGCTGTCGGTGACGGAAGCCCGCGAGGCGGCGCGCCTGCCTCTGGAGCACGGCGCGGACGCCTATCTCATCGCGCTCGACGTGCGCGGGGGGAAGCTCTCGTCCGAGGGGCTCGCCTCGAAGATGGAGGCGCTCGCGCTCTCCGGGAAAAGCCGCCTCGTGTTCTTCATCGGCGGGGCGGACGGCCTGTCAAGCGAAGTGCTTGACAGGGTGGACATGCGGCTGTCCTTCTCGGACATGACGTTTCCGCACCAGCTCATGCGGGTCATCCTGCTCGAGCAGATCTACCGCGCCTTCAAGATCCAAAAACACGAGCCGTATCACAAGTAATACTGCTTGCATTTTGATAAACCGGTATTTCAAAATGCAAGCAGCATGGCGATCTCCCCGAGATCCTTGAAGACGGCCGTCGGTTTCGTCGCCTGCCCGGCGATGTCCGACTCCTTCGTCTCGCCGGACAGGACGAGGAAGCCCTTTGCGCCGCCGTTCACGCCGGCCGCGACGTCCGTGTAGAGGCGGTCGCCGACGAAGGCCACCTCCTCCTTCGTGCACCCGGTTTTCGCGAGGACATAGGCGAGCGTCTCGGGGTAGGGCTTGCCGAGGAAGCGTGGATTTTTGCCGGTCGAGAGCGCGATGGCCGCGCAGAGGGCGCCGCAGTCGGGGATGAAGCCGTCCTCCGTCGGGCAGTTGATGTCCGGATGCGTCGCGAGGAAGGCCGCGCCGCCCCGGATGAGCGTGCAGGCTCTTTCGAGTTTTGTATAAGTAAGCTCCGTGTCGAACGCCGCCACGACGACGTCCGCCTTCGCCCCATCCGCCGCCTCCGCTTCCGCGCCCGCCTCCGCCTCTGCATTCGTCAAAGCGATGCCCTGCGCGGCGAACTCCCGCCGCAACGCCTCCGTGCCGAGCAGGTAGACGTTTGCTCCCGGATGGTGGTTTTTCAGGTATTGCACCGTGACGTCGCCCGACGTGAGGATGTCCCCCCGCGTCACCGCGAGTCCCATCCGCGAGAGCCTCTCCACGTAGGCCTCCGGCGCGCGGGAGGTATTATTCGTAAAAAAGACGAAGCGGCGCCCCGTGGCGCGGGCCCTGTCCACGAAGGGCAGCGAGCCCGGCAGCAGGCGCTCCCCGAGGTAGAAGGTCCCGTCGAGATCCAGGACGAAGAGTTTCACATCTTTCAACAATTCGGACTTTACAAACATGCCGCATACATGGTAACATATTTTCCGCGCCGCCGTGCACGGCATGCCGGGGCAGCGGCGCGAAGGCAAGCCTCTTTAGCTCAGTTGGCTAGAGCACCTGACTCTTAATCAGGGTGTCCAGGGTTCGAGTCCCTGAAGGGGTACCATGACGAAGCCTTGCAATTTCAACGATTGCAAGGCTTCGTCTTTTGTATACAGTTTTGAATGGATTCGGTTCTGACCCCTATTTGACCCCTACGGGAATCAGAAAGCGTTCTGGAGCTTGTCGATTTCCTTGCGGGCTTGCGCTTCGAGGATTTGCTGATAATGCAGGGTCATCGCCTCGGTTTCGTGGCCGAGTAAGCCCTGCATCGCCTTGCCGGAGATGTCGGCTTCGAGGCCGCGCGTGGCGAACGTGTGGCGTAGGGCGTGGAATTTGATCGGCTCCAGCCCCGGGGTCCGCTTGCAGATTTTGCGGAGCGCGGTGTAGAACGTCTTCGGGTCGTATAGCCCGCCGATCTCGTTGGCGAAGATCAAGTCGTTGTCCACATACAGCTGTCGGTTCTTCATCTTCTCGTCGAGCTGCCGGATGCGGTGGCGCTGGATGGCGTTGACGGTCTTCGGCAGGAGCGGGAACACGCGGTGTCCTGCGCGGCTTTTCGGCGTGTCCTGAATGACGACCTTCGTCCCCGTCTTTTCATTGGTGTCGGGGTCGTAGACGCCGATGCGAATCGCGTTCTTGGAAACGGTGAGCGTTCCCGCGCCAGCGTCGAAGTCCGACCATTTGAGCGCGGCGATCTCGCCCTCGCGCAGCCCCGTCGTGAGCGCGACGTAGAACGCGGCTTCGAG
>JAISTX010000008.1 GCA_031272365.1 Eubacteriales Family XIII. Incertae Sedis bacterium | reverse complement strand
GAAGGCCGACCTGGAGAAGATCCGGGACGGGGTGCGCGCGGAGATCGAGGCGAAGGGCGCGAACAAATTCGTGATCGTGGCCTTCCACAAGGCGCCGTACGGCGGCTACCACCAGAAGGAGTCGGACGTCAAGACCATCGTGCAGTACTGGGTGCCGATGTTCGAAGAGATGGGCGTCGACCTCGTGCTGAACGGCCACGACCACAACTACATCCGCAGCTATCCGCTGAAGGGCGGCGTGCCCAGCGCGCACGGCGACGCCTCGCAGCCGATCAACACGGACGAGGCGGGCGTCGTCTACCAGGTGACGGGGCACAGCGGCGAAAAATACTACGCCATGCCCGCGCGGCGGGGCGATATGGAGGTTTTGTGGACGCCGCAGCCGAGCATTTCGTCCGGCGATGCGGCCGCGTACAGCGTGATAACGGTCGGGAAAAATGAAATCCTTGTGAAATCGTATTCGGTCGGCGGGATTCTTTTGGACAGCTATGCGTTGACGGATGACACGTCGATGCTGCTTGCGGCTTGATATTTCAAGCTTTCCGGGCGGCTACGGCGCAAAAAAACAGAAAAAAAACTGCAACAGGAGCGCAAAAAAGAAGTTTGTAACTCCCTTTTCTTTACGTTATACTATATTTTTGAGAAAGCATATGCTTTGATTGGATGACGTAGTTAGAAAGGGGATGTCTATGGACAATCCGGTGGATCGCGAAAAGGATGAAGCCATCAACCGTATCCTGTACGGGGAGGGCGGAGCCAGCGCAAAAGAGCGACTCGAAGAGAGGCGGAAAAAACGGAAGGAGACGGACCCTCACGCCCCGTCTACGCGTAGCCTCTTCAGCCGTGAGCCGGTAAGGCAGGAAAGGGCGGCGGAGCCGCCGATCCGGCCTGTGCCGAGCGCCCCCCAGCCGGCGGAGGAGCCCCCCCGGCGGTTTTCGAACGAGTTCGTCTTCGGGGAGGACGCGGACACCAGGCGCCGCCGCATGGCGCAGCCGCCGGTCGAGCCGGCGTGGGCAAGCGCGCCCGCTGCCGCCCCGTCCACACCGTCCGCCGAAGAGGCCTTCCCGCCCATCGCGCCGGCGGCTGTGGAGCCGGTGGGCGCGCCCGCCGGGGACGACACCTTCAAATACAAGGCCAGCGACATCGAGCAGGAACAGTTCGACATCGACAAGCAAAACGAAAAATTCCAGGAGCTGCTCGACCAGGAGTTCGGGCGCATCCGGAAGCGCGACGACGAGATCGGGGATATGCGGGGGTTCCCCGGCGGCGCCGATTTCCTCGAGGAGCCCGCGCCGTCCGCCGCGCCGGGCGCGGCGAAGCAGGATCCGGGCGCCTACATAGAGTCCCGCATCCACCAGTCCAACGAGCAATTTGAGGAGGAGATGGAGCGCAGGATGCGCGCGGCGCGCGCGGTCGAAGCCCCTGCCTTCATCCAGAAACCGGACCCCTCGGAGTTCGAGAGCATCCTGAACAACGGCCCGGCGCCCGCCCCGGCGGTCCCGCCTATGGCTACTGCGCCGCCTGTGGCGCCCGCGCCGCCCGCGCCGGACTTCGAAATGCCGCAGTCCCTGCGGGGCCCGGCGCCCGACTTCGCCAAGAGCGGCGAAAACGTATGGCACGATTTCATCCACGGGGAAAGGCCCGTGTCGGATTTCCAGGTGGACGCCCGGGCGTTCGGCGAGCAAGGGGCAGCCTTCGCGGCGCCCGCGGCGCCGGAAGAGCGCGTGTCCGCCGCGAGCACCGGCCGCGAGTTTGAGCCGGATGAGCCGGAATGGCTGAAGGAGCTGCGCGAGCTGACGGAAGCGAGCGACCTGGCTTCTTCCCCGCCCGCAGCAGCAGCCCCGGGGCCCGCAGCCCCGGCGGGCGCGCCGCAGGGGGAGGACTCGTTCTCCTTCGTGGCGCCGATGGCGGATCCGGATTTCCCGAAGGCGGAGGAAAACGTATGGCACGATTTCGCCCACGGGGAGAAGCCGGAAACGGATTTCAGTTTGGACGCGCGCACCTTCGGCGAGAAGCCGGGGGCCGAGGCCGCGCCGGCGGTCGCGGAAGAGGTTCCGTACAGGCCGGACGATGAGGCCGCGGGCGTCAACTACGAATATGAAGAAACAGCGGCGGAGGAGCAGGATCCCTATCTGAGCGGGGCCTTGGAGCCGGAGCCGGAGGCCGAGGCCTTCGAGGAGCCGGAGGCTTTCGTCGAGCCGGAGCCGGAGGTTTTGGTCGAGCCGGAGCCTGAGGTTTTGGCCGTGCCGGAGCCCGAGCCGGAGCCTGTGGTTCTGGCCGAGCCGGAGCCGGAAGTTTTTGTCGAGGCCGAGCCGGAGCCGGAAGCCCTGGCCGAGCCCGAACCGGAAGTATTGATCGAGCCGGAACCCGAGCCCGAGCCGGAGCCCGTATCCGCATGGCGGTATGAGCCCGAGCCCGAGGCGGAGGCAGGGCCGGAAATCGTGACGGAAGAGCTGGAGGAGGAGCCCGAGCTGGAGCTGGAGCCCGAGCCGGAACCCGAACCCGAGCCGGTATCTGCCTGGCGGTACGAGCCCGAGCCGGAGGCGGTGGAAGCGCCGGAAATCGTGACGGAGGCCGAACCCGAGCCGGAGCCCGAGCCCGTATCCACGTGGCGGTACGAGCCCGAGCCGGAAACGGAGCCCGAGCCGGAAGCCGTGGCGGAGCCCGAGCCGGAGCCCGAGCCCGAGCCCATATCCACTTGGAGATACGGGCCCGAGGCGGAGGCGGAAGCGGAGCCGGAAGCCGCCTCGGGGCCCGAAACGCTGGTGGTGCCCGAGCCCGAGCCGGTATCCACATGGAAATACGAGCCGGAAGCGGTGGCGGAGCCCGAGGCGGAAGCGGGGCCGGAAGCCGCCTCGGAGCCCGAAACGCTGGTGGTGCCCGAGCCCGAGCCGGTATCCACATGGAAATACGAACCCGAGCCGGAAGCCAAGGCGGAGCCGGAAATCGCGGCGGAGATCGCGGCGGAGGCCGAAGCCGCGGCCGTGCCGGAACCCGAGCCTTTCTTTGCAAAGGTGGACGACAGCATCTGGCACGATTTCAGCCACGGGGAGAAAAAAGAAACGGACTTCAGCCTCGACGCGCGCACGTTCGGCGATGGCGCGGAGGCGGAGGAAGCCGGGTACAAGCAGACGTCGGCGGCCGCAGGCGTCAATTGCGAGTTTGAGGGCGAGCCCAAAGAAGAAGACGACCCCTATCTGCGCGGGACCCTGGGGAAGGAGCCCGAGGCAAAGGCCAAGGAAGGGGACTCCTTCTTCCCGAAATTGGAGGGCGATATCTGGGAGGACCTCAGCCGCGTGGGGAAAGCGGGGGCGGAATCCGAGCCCGAGCTCAAGCCCGAACCCGAACCCGAACCGAAGCTCGGCTTCGGCGCGTTCGGATCGCACGCGCCCACGCAGGAAGAGGCGGCGGCATTTTTGAGCCAGCCGATCCGCTTCCCGTTCGAAGACGAAATACCGGAGGAAGTGGCCAAAACCACCGTCGGCACGGATACGTTCGCACAGGCGGACGCGAGCGCGGCAGACGACCTCCAGTCCCAGGACATCCCGACGTCCACGCTCTCGCCCTGGTGGCAGTCCTCCGCGAAAGTGCAGGGCAAAGTCATAGAGGCAGACCTGCCCGACCTGCCGAAGGCGGAGGAAGAGGCCGCGCCGGAATTCCAATACATCACGGCGCCCGTGCCGGAGCTGGACGAAACAGCGGAAGCCATCCGCGCGGGGTTTGTCACCTCGAAAGAAGAGGCCGCGGAGCCGGAAGAGCCCGAGGTGGCCGGCCCGGTCACGGAGGAAATAGACGCGCCCACGTGGCTGCAGCCGAAGACGGAGGACGAGCTGTCCGACGCGGACCAATCCGCCACGAACGCGCTTTGGGACACGGCGGAATCCGCCGATGGGCCGGGGCCGCAGCCGGCGGCGCAGCCCTTGCAGCCCTTGCGGGATGTGGGAAGCGTGGAGCCGAAAGAATCCCCGGTCAGCCCCTTGCCCTTGGTGGCGGCGGCGGTGCCCGCGGCGGCGGTTGCGTCTGCGACAAAGACAACGGCGGCGGCAACCTCGTCAACCTCGTCAGAGGCGGCGCTCGAAGTGCCGTCCTTCCTCGACGCCACCCCGAAGCCCAAGAGGCCAGTGAAGAAGCAGCCGGTGCAGGAGTCCAGCGCGGCGAAGACGACGCTCTCCGTCGTGATCACGATCCTGATCATCCTGCTTGTGCTCGTGGTCGCGGCCATCATCGCGCTCAAATTCATGCCCGACTCGCTCGGCGCGTACTACATCCGCGATTTCATCCAGACGATCCAAGACAAATGGAGCTCCGGGAGCTAAGATAGGGGGCCCGGTACCAGAGGAGCTAAGCCAGAGAGGAGACATACATGAACGAAAAAGCCAGAAAGATCACTACGACGGTCATCATCGTCGCCGTGATCGTCATCATTGCGCTCGTCGCGCTCTCCGGGTTCATCACGGACATCCTGTGGTTCATGGATCTGGATTACCTGAGCGTCTTCCTGACAAAGCTGTTCACGCAGCTGTCGATCGGGGTGCCGGTTTTCATCGTCCTGTTTGTTATTGGGATCCTGTACATGGCGGCCATCAACAGGGGCTACCACAAGCGGCTGATCCTCGCCGAGGAGAAGCTCGGGAAGAAGGGCCAGAAGCGGCTTGCGCTCGCGCTGTCCGCCATCTCGGCGCTCATCATCACCTACCAGGCGGTGACGAGCATCTGGTACAACGCCCTGCAGTTTTCGAACGCGACCAGCTTCGGCATCACGGACCCGATCTTCGGGCTGGACGTCTCCTTCTACACGTTCAAGCTCGAGTTCATCCACCGGCTGAACTCAACGGTCATCACGGGCATCCTCGTCTACGCGTTCCTGACCTTCATCTATTATGCGATCTTGCTCTCGGTGCTCCCGCCGAAGGCCATCCCGATCGAAGAGGAGCCGGAGGACGAGCTCGGCAAGCGCCGGAAAAAAACCGCGGCGCAGAAGCCGAAGGAGCCCAACCCGTTCATGGACGGGCTGCTGCGCGCGATCGGCATCGACCCCGAGACGGTCGGCTCGAACACGCAGACGCGCAAGGACCCGGAGGAGGGCGGCGGCGGGCATTTCCGCGAGCTCATCTACATCGCGTCCAAGCAGATCATCGTGCTCGGCATCCTGTTCTTCCTCATGCTCGGGGTCAATTTCTTCCTCGAGCAGTTTGACCTCCTCTACACGCAGACGAGCGTGCTCTACGGCGCGGGCTACACGGACATCCACATCAAGCTCTGGATGTTCCGCATCCTCATCGCCCTGTCCGTCATCAGCGCGATCGGGTTTGCGATCGGCGTGGTCCGCAAGCGCGCGAAGACGGCTTTCCTCGCGCCGGGCATCATGATCGGCGTCGGCATCGTCGGCACGCTCACGGGCCTGATCGTGCAAAACCTCGTCGTCGACCCCGACGCGATCAACAAGGAGGGGCCGTACCTTGCGTACAACATCGAGTTCACGCAGCACGCGTACGACCTGCAGGACGTGACGATCGAAAACTTCCCCGCCGCGAACGACCTGACGGGCGATGACATCCTGGAAAACTCGGACACGATCAAGAACATCCGCATCAACGACTACGAGCCGGCCAAGACGTTCTACAATTCGACGCAGAGCATCCGGCAATATTATGATTTCAACGACGTGGACGTCGACCGTTATATGGTCAACGGCGAGTACACGCAGACCTTCCTGACGGCGCGCGAGATCGACGAGACCAAGCTGCCGCAGGAGTGGATGAACCTGCACTTGCTCTACACGCACGGCTATGGCGTCACGCTGTCCCGCGTGGACAAGGTGACGAGCAGCGGGCAGCCCGACCTGCTCATCAAGGACATCCCGCCGGTCTCCTCCGTCGAGGAGATCGAGATCACGCAGCCGGAGATCTACTTCGGCGAGAAGACGAACAACTACATCGTGGTCGGCACGGACATGCCGGAGTTTGACTACCCCGAGGGCGACAGCAACACGACGACGATGTACGAGGCCGACAGCGGCATCAAGATGAACCTGTTCAACCGCTTCATGTTCGCGATCCGCGAACAGAGCATGAAGCTGCTCGTCTCCTCCAACATCAGCTCGGAGTCGCGCATGATCATCAACCGCAACATCAGCGATCGCGTCGTCGAGATCATGCCGTACCTGCAGTATTCCGACCCGTACATGGTCACGGCGGAGGGCAAGCTCTACTGGATCATCGACGCCTACACGACGAGCAGCAGCTACCCGTACTCCGAGCCGTTCAACTACACCACCACGGGCGACAAGACAAACTACATCCGCAACTCGGTCAAGGTCGTCATCGACGCGTACACGGGCGACACCGGGTACTACCTCGTGGACGAGAGCGACCCCGTCGCGAACACGATGAAGAACATCTACCCGAAGCTCTTCCGCACGATGGACCAGATGCCGGAAGGCGTCGCGGAGCACATCCGCTACCCCTCGACGATGCTGACGATCCAGGCCAACATCTACACGCGCTACCACGTCAGCGACGTGCGCGTGTTCTATCAGGGCGAGGACCGCTGGTCGATCGCCAACGAGAAAGTCGGCGCGAGCGACAAGGAAGTGGCGATGACGCCGAACTATTACATCATGAAATTGCCGGGCGAGGAGTCCGTCGAGTTCATCAACTCGATCCCCTACACGCCGCGCGACAAGAACAATATGACCGCCCTGCTCGTGGCGCGCAACGACGGCGAGCATTACGGCGAGCTGCTCCTGTACACGCTGCCGAAGGGCAAAATCGTCATGGGGCCGTCGCAGATCGACGCCCAGATCGCGCAGGATGCCAAGATTTCGCAGGACTTCGCGCTGTGGCAAAACTCCGGGTCGGAGTACCGGCGCGGCAACCTCTTCGTCATCCCGATCGAGGATTCGATCATGTACGTGGAGCCGATCTACCTGATCGCGAGCGAAAACAGCATCCCCGAGGTCAAGAAGATCATCGTCTACTACGACGACAAGATCGCCTATGAGGACACGCTCGCGGAGGCGCTGGACCAGATGTTCGGCGCGGGCGTCGGCGACGGCAGCGCGACGCTCGCCGGCGGCGAGGAGGTGGTCGACGACGGCTCGGGCTCCGGCGGCGGCACGTCGGGCGGCGGCTCGGCCGTGATGTCGACGGACGAGCTGATCCAGGCGGCGGCCGAGGCGTTCGACGAGGCGCAGAAAGCGATGCAGGACGGCGACTGGTCGGCCTACGGGCGCGCGCAGGACAAGCTGGGAGGCTACCTCAAGCAGCTCGTGCCGGAGGAAGAGCCGGTGGTCGAGGCCGTGGACGCCGAGGGCGCCGAGGGCGTGGTCGAGGGCGCCGAGGGCGCGGCGGACGCTGTGGACGCGGCGGACGCGGCGGCGGAAGAGTAGTCGCCTATGCTGGACATCCGCAGAATCCGGGAAGAATATGAATCCGTCAAGGCCGCGGTCGAAAGCCGCGGCCAGGGCGATTTCGGCCTCGCGGACGCGCTCGCGCTCGACGCGGAGCGGCGCGCGCTCATCGCCGAGACCGAGCAGATGAAGAGCCGGCAAAACGCCGTGTCGAAGGAGATCCCGCAGATCAAGAAGGCGGGCGGCGACGCGACGGCGGTGCTGGCGGAGATGAAGGAGCTCTCCGACAAGGTCAAGGAGGTCGACGCGAAGCTCGCGGAGGCCGAGGAGAAGCTGCGCGCGGCGCTGCTGGGCATCCCGAACACGCCGGACGCCTCCGTGCCGGTCGGCAGTGACGACAGCGAAAATGTGGAGCTGCGGCGTTTCGGCGAGCCGACGGCGTTCGGCTTCGAGCCGAAGCCGCACTGGGACATCGGCACGGACCTGGACATCCTCGACTTCGAGCGCGCGGCGAAGATCGCGGGCGCGCGCTTCACGGTCAACAAAGGCCTCGGCGCGAAGCTCGAGCGGTCGGTGGTCAATTTCATGCTCAACCTGCACACGCGCGAGCACGGCTACACGGAGATCCTGCCGCCGTTCATGGTCAACCGCGCCGCGATGACGGGCACGGGCCAGCTCCCCAAGTTTGAGGACGACATGTTCCACGTGCCAGCCAAGGACTTCTTCCTCGTGCCGACGGCGGAGGTGCCGCTCACCAACCTGTACATGGACGAGATCCTGGACGGGGCGATGCTGCCCCACTACATCACGGCCTACACGCCCTGCTTCCGCAAGGAGGCCGGCTCGGCGGGCCGCGACACGCGCGGGCTCATCCGCGTCCACCAGTTCAACAAAGTGGAGCTCGTGAAATTTGCGAAGCCCGAGGAGAGCTGGGACGAGCTCGAGTCGCTCACGGCCGCGGCCGAGGAGGTGCTGAAGCGCCTCGCCCTGCCCTACCGCGTCGTCGCGCTGTCGACGGGGGACCTGGGCTTCTCGTCCGCGAAGACTTACGACATCGAGGTGTGGATGCCGAGCTACGGCCGCTACGTCGAGATCAGCTCGTGCAGCAATTTCACGGACTACCAGGCGCGGCGCGCGGGCATCCGCTTCCGCCGCGAGCCCGGCGCGAAGCCGGAGTTCGTCCACACGCTGAACGGCTCGGGCCTCGCGGTCGGCCGCACCGTGGCCGCCATCCTCGAAAACTACCAGCAAGAAGACGGCAGCGTGTCCGTCCCGGAGGCCCTGCGCCACTACGTGGGGGCGGATGTGATCCGATAGATGCTCGCATTAGACCAAATCAAATCCGAATTGAATAATATGAACGCCGACCTTGCGGAGCTTGCGGACGCGCTCTCTTTGGACGCGCTGACGGCGCGCCTTGCCGAGATCGATGCTGCCTCCGAGCAGCAGGGGTTTTGGGACGACCACGAGGCGGCGAGCAAGCTGCTGAAGGAGAAGAAGTCCATCGAGACGCGCGTGCAGGGCTATGCGCGCCTGCGCGGCGAGGCCGAGGACCTCGGCGCCCTCATCGAGCTCGCGGAGGAGGAAGGCGACGGCAGCCTCGACGAGGAGGCCGACGAGGCCTACGCGAAGCTGGCGAAGGGCCTCGCGCAGATGAAGATCGACATCCTGCTCGACGGGGAGCACGACGCGAGCAACGCGATCGTGACGGTCCACGCGGGCGCTGGCGGCGTCGACGCGCAGGACTGGGCGGAAATGCTCGTGCGCATGTACACGCGGTGGGCCGAGGGCAAAGGCTACAAGGTCAAGATCCTGGACACGCGCGCCGGGGAGGAGGCGGGCATCAGCAGCGCGACCTTCGAAGTCACAGGCGAGAACGCGTACGGTTATTTGAAAACAGAGAAAGGCGTGCACCGGCTGGTGCGCATGAGCCCGTTCAACGCGCAGGGCAAGCGGCAGACGAGCTTCGCCTCGGTCGATGTGATGCCGGAGATCGACGACGAGATCAACATCGAGATCAGGGACGAGGACATCCGCGTCGACACGTTCCGGTCGTCGGGCGCGGGCGGGCAGCACGTCAACAAGACGGACTCGGCGATCCGCATCACGCATCTGCCGACGAACATCGTCGTCACCTGCCAGAACGAGCGGTCGCAGCACCAAAACAAGGAAGTCGCGATGCGCGTGCTGAAGTCGAAGCTGCTGGAGCTCGCGGAGCAGGAGCACAAGGACAGCCTCGCGGAGCTCGCGGGCGACTACAGCCAGATCGCGTGGGGGCATCAGATCCGCTCGTATTTCGTGCACCCGGAGCAGCGCGTGAAGGATATGCGCACGGGCGCGGAGACGGGCAATGTGCAGGCGGTGTTCGACGGGGACATCGACCTGTTCATCAACGAGAAGCTGAAGCTCAGGGACTGACGGTTTGGGCCAGCTCACCACGGTACTCATAGACTACGACGGGACGCTCATGGACACCTACGACATGGTGATCCAGTCCTGGAAATACACGATCCGGAAGTTTACGGGGCGCGAGCCGGACGCGCGCGATTTCGACCCGTACTACGGGGAGCCGATTCTGGAGACGATGCCCCGGTTCTTGCCGGACGTGCCGGTCACGGAGTCCGTCGGCGTCTACCGGGAATACCAGAAGGACCGGTACCTGGACGACATCCGCCCCTACCCGGGCGCGGGGGCGGCGCTGGAGGCGCTCCGGGGGCGCGGGTACAAGCTCGGGCTCGTCACGTCGCGGCTGCGCCGCACGACCCTTTTGGGGCTCGACCATTTCGACCTCACGAAGTACTTCCACGAGATCCTCACGGCGGACGAGACGGACAAGCACAAGCCGGACCCGACGCCGCTGCTCATGGCGCTCGAGCGCCTCGGCAGCGTGCCGGCGGAGGCGGTGATGGTCGGCGACTCCACGTTCGACCTCGGCGCGGCCCGGGCGGCAGGCACGGCGTCGGTGCTCGTGGACTGGTCGATCGCCATCCCCCCGGAAAAGCGGGGGCAGGAGCCGGGGCCGGACGCGGTCCTGAAGGCATGGGCCGACCTGCCAGAGCTGCTGGAGGCGCTGGGGTAGGGACGACCCCGTAGGGGCGGATGGCAATCCGCGCGTGCCCGGCGAAGAGCCCCGGTGGGGGCGGATGGCAATCCGCCCGCGCCCCTACCGCCGACGCGGCCGCCGCCTGCGTGTCGGAACAGGGAACCGGGACAACTTGCCGCGCACGGCGCCCGGTTCCATGAGGTCGGCCCAGGAAAAACGGACGATCTCATACCCGGCGCCCCGCAACGCCTCCTCACGCCGGATCTGGTCCTCCAAGACGCTGCCTTTGTCGCGGCCATTCATGTACCGGGCGTCCTCGTATTTGATCTTCCCGTCGAATTCGAACAACAGGATCTGCTTTCTGCCGGCGGTGAGGTGCAGCTCCTGCTCGAGCGGCCTGCGCTTTTGTTGCGCCCCGCCCCGCAGGTCCCATGCGCCGTCGGCCCGAAAGCGGATTCGCCCGCTCCCCTCCTCGTAAATCTCCGGCTGCATGACCGGCTGGGCGTACCCGTCCTGGAAAAACCGTGCGCAGCAGAGGCTCTCGCCCGGCGATTCGCATTTGTCCGTGGCGAGCAGCAGCGCGAGGAGCGCGCGGCGCACGCCCCGCCGGTCGCGGTTCTGCCACACAAGGTCGAGGCATTCCGCGTACAGCTCCGCCGCGCGCTCGAGCCGCAAGCCATGCTGGCGGTATTTTTCGGCCTGCGCCAAAAACGCGGAGCGGCTTTTTGCCCGGAGGATGCCGGCCACGGCGCTAGCGTTCAGGTGCGCGCTCGACCGCCCTTTTGCGTACCAGGGGTGGTCGGGCGGAAGGCGGCGGTGCCGGTTCGCGTGCGCCGACAGCAGCGAGTTGATGGTGACCAGCGATTCCTGCAGGGGGAACGCCGCCGCGACATCGTAGATGGTGCAGGCGGGGGAGGTGCACACGCACGCCACCTCCGTGAAGCCGGGGCCCTCCCGGAACGGCCGGGCCGCGGGCGCCGCGCACCGGGCGGATTCGACGGAGCCGTCGCTGTGCAGCGTCACCCTCCGGCCGGCAAGCCGCGCGTGCCCCGGCAGCGCGCCGGTCTTCATGCCGCGCCGCGCGCCGCGTGAAACCGGCTTGCCGGGCATGGCGGCGCAGGTGACGTCCCCGGGCGCGCGCAAGACCTTCGCCCCCAGAACGGCGGCGGCCGCGAGCTTGGTCAGCGTCAGGTCCGGCCGAAGCCGGGCGAGCGCAACCGCCTTGAAGAAAAACTGCTCGTCCGGCGCGAGCCCTTCCCACCAGCCCCTGCCGGCCGCCGCGCCGCTGAACAGCCGCACGCAATCCCCCCTCGAGACCCCCCGCGAAAGCCGCACCCTGTTTTCCGGCGTTGAGAACATCAGCGTATCCATAGAAAAGAGTATAGCATGGCAGAATCGAATTTCGGACTCCACAAGTTTCAAATCGCGTCGAAATGCAATTATTATTGCAATAATAAGGGGGACATTCGTTGATTTTGCAATATACCTTGCATTTCGACGCATTTTGACTGCTTGATTTCGGGCATTCGCGTTTCCTTCTCGGGCGAACGCGTTTCCTTGCGGGCGAACGCAGTCATCTGCGGGCGAACGCAGTTCGCCCCTACCTGTGGTATACTGGTAGCAGACTGTGTGAGAGGTCGGAGGAAGAAAGGGGTAGCGGGCTATGGATTTCACGAAAGAGGCGAACTGGATTTACTCGACGGACGACGCGGGGGACATCATCGCGGAGGTGACGTTCCCGAAATACAAGGAGGGCGTCGTGGTGATCAACCACACCTTTGTGGACGACTCGCTGCGCGGCCAGGGCATCGCGGGGCAGCTCATGGACGAGGTCTACGACGTGCTCAAGGAAGACGGGCGGAAGGCGGTGCTGACCTGCCCCTACGCCGTCAAATGGTACCGCGAGCACCCCGAGAAAAACGATATCGTCGCGCATCTGTAAGCGCGGGAATGGAGAAGGAGAGCCATGGTCTACGTACATTTTGCCGAGGGTTTTGAAGAGATTGAGGCGCTGACGGTCGTCGACCTGCTGCGCCGCGCGGGCATCGAGACGGAGATGGTGTCCGTGACGGGGAACCTCATGGTGACGGGCACGCACGGCGTGCCGGTCGTCTGCGACACCCTGTTCGAGGACGCGGTGTACGACCGCGCCCGGATGATCGTGCTGCCGGGCGGCCTGCCGGGCGCGACGAACCTCTACGCGCACGAGGGGCTGCGGGAGAAGCTCTTCGGCTTCGCGAACCAGGGCAAATGGCTCTGCGCCATCTGCGCGGCGCCGACGGTGCTCGGGAAGAACGGGCTGCTGGCGGGCCGGAAGGCGACGTGCTACCCGGGCTGCGAAGGGGAGCTCGAGGAGGCGCTCGTCGTGCAGGACGCGGGCACGCCGGTCGTCGTCGACCACGGCGGGGAGGGGCTCGCGCCCGTCATCACGTCGAGGGGCCCGGGCACGGCGATGCTCTTCGCCCTCGCGATCATCGAGGAGCTGAAAGGGAAAGACGCAAAAGAACAGATCGCGAAGGATCTGCTTTTGAAATAATATATTTTTTATTGCCGGAGTAAGAAAAATGAAAAAAGGAATAAAGAAAATGATCGCGGTCATTTGCATTTCGCTTGCCGCCCTGGTTGCTGCGCTTGCCGTGGTATTGCTTGTGCTGAGCCCGGGGACGATGCCCGCGCCGGCGGGCAAAGACGGCATTTCCGAGAAGGTCTTCGTCGAGATCGGCGGCGTGCGCCAGGGGATGTTCCTGCGCGGCGCGGACACGGGCAACCCCGTGTTGCTGTACGTGCACGGCGGGCCGGGCATGCCGACGTATTTCCTGGCCGAGAAGACGGCCGCCCCGCTCGAGGAGTCGTTCACCGTGTGCTACTGGGAGCAGCGCGGCGCGGGGCTCTCGTGGTCGGCCGACATGGATCCCTCTGCCATCACGACGGAGCAGCTCGTGGACGACACGATCGAAGTCGCGGCGTACCTGTCCGAGCGCTTCGGGCAGGAGAAGGTGCTGCTCGTCGGGCATTCGTGGGGCAGCTACATCGCGATCCAGGCGGCGGAGAAGGCGCCGGAGCGGTTCTCGGCCTACGTCGGGATCGCGCAGGTCTCCGACACGGCGCGCGCGGGCGAGATCGCGTGGCAGTACCTCATAGACCGCTACGAGGAGGAGGGCAACGAGAAGCGGCTGGCCGCGCTGCGGGCGCTCCCCGCCGTCACGACGGACGAGGGCGCCTACGCGTTCTTCAACGCCCCGATCCGGGAGACGGCGCAACATGAGCTGGGCGTCGGCTCGACGCACGAGATGCGCTCGGTCGTGACCGGCATCTTCTTCCCGCAGCTCGCGTGCCGGGCGTACACCCTGCCGGAGAAGGTCGCCTTCTGGCGCGCGAAGGCGTTCCTGCGCAAGGAGACGAAGCTGGGCGACGAGGTGTTCGCGGCGAACCTGTTCGAGGAGGTGCCACGGCTCGAGGTGCCGGCGTATTTCATGTCCGGGGCGTACGACTACACGGTGCCGTGGGAGCTGTCGCAGGAATACCTCGAGGCGCTTGAGGCGCCGGACAAGGGGTTTTACCTGTTCGAGGACTCAGCGCACTCGCCAATTTTCGAGGAGCCGGAGCGGTTCGCAGAGGTGCTGCAGGAGGTAGCGAAGCCGTAGGGGCGGATGGCAATCCGCCCGCAACCCGCAGGATCCGTAGGGGCGGCCGCCCTCGGCCGCCCACCGTCACCTCAAAGGCAACAGCCGTAAACGGGTTTTTTTCAAGTCGATTGTCATGATGGCGCCCGACATCAGGGCGTCTTCGTTTTGAGACAACGCCGCATAAATGAGCGGGACATCATGATCCAAAGATAATTCCTGCAGCCGTAGTTGCGCAACGCTGGGTTTGCTTGACTTTGTATAGACGAGCAAAACGCTAAAATCAATATCCGCAGTCAGAATCACAAGACCGTTCCTGCGGGCATACTGAAAGAGCTCTATGTCTTTTGCGTTTGCCGCGCCGACTGAAGACCAATGCGTTGCCGCAATACCAAACTCCGCAAGCAAAACCGCCAGCCGTGGCGGAAGGTTCATGTCGACGAGGACTTTCACGCGAACGCGATCTCAGCCTCTTTCGCTTCCACTGACCATGCCGCGTATCGCAGGGCCTGCAGAATATCGGCCTTTTTCAGATAAGGGTATTCGGAAAGAAGCTCATTGACAGACTTGCCTCCGCCGATTTGCGCGACAATCATCCCGACGGTCACACGCGTGCCTTTGATGCAAGCCTTCCCGCCCATTATGCCAATATCTCTCTGTATCCGCGTAAAGCGTTCCATGTCCGAATCTCCTTTGTGAAATGATTATATAACATGATTCATGCACGACGCAACAAAATCCGGCTTACTTTCGGGCACAAAAAAAGTAAACTGACTGCAAAAAAAGTGGTCAACCCCCGCCTGTTTTTTTCCGCTGGGGTGGCGCACAATATACCTTGATAAGAAGTCAGTTTGGGTGGGAAACGTTGCGCAGCCTTTCGGCCAGCGGGCGTTTTGCTACCTTGGAAGAAGTGCTGTGGGGGGAAGACATATGTTTTATAGTCAGCAACCGGATAGAGGAAGCACGAGGAAGCGCGGCTCGCGCCTGTCGTGCAGAGCGGCGGCAGCGGCGTCGCTGATGCTTGCCGTGGTATTGGCCGCGACATTGGCCGTGCCCTGGTGGTCGTTTGCGGAGGAGAGCCCGGCTTCGCCGGGAATTGAGAATGGAGAATTGAGAATTGAGAATGGAGGCGTTGAGGGGGATGCCGGGGTTGATGAGAGCCCGGCTTCGCCGGGAATTGAGAATGGAGAATTGGGAATTGAGAATGGAGGCGTTGAAGGGGGTGCCGGTGTTGAGGAGGATGCCGTGGGTGGCGAGTCCCCGGCTTCGCCGGGAATTGAGAATGGAGAATTGAGAATTGAGAATGAAGGCGTTGAAGGGGATGCCGGGGTTGAGGAGGATGCCGGGGTTGACAGCAGTGTGTCCGGGAATGACGGGGGCGTGAAGCCGGCTGCCGGGGAAATCGAGGCGCTGGGGGCGCAGACGCCCCTCATCACCTCGCAGCCGGTGGACGTGGACACCTACACGGTTTCCTCGGTGAAGCTGACTGTTGTGGCGGCAAACCCCTCGGGCGTGGACTCCACCGCAAACCCGCTCACCTACCAGTGGTATGCCGTGGACGCAAACACCAACTATGGCGGCACGAGCGTCGGCGCCGACAGCGGCGGGCAGACGGCCACCTTTACGCCCCCGATCGGCACGGCGGGCACGTTCTACTACTACTGCGTCGTGAGCAACGGCATCACCTATGTCTCAAGCCGCGCGGCGCGGGTCACGCGGGTGATAGCGGTCCAGACGGGCGCGATCGAGCCGGGCGGCAAGATCTGGCCGGACGCGGCCTACGGCTACACCGCGCAGGAATACCGCTTCACCGCTACCAACACGGGCAACGAGTATTTCGACACGCCACGCATCATGTTCGGCAAAGGCCTGAACAGTCCGTTTGAATTCAGCTACGCCGAGCAGGGCAGAGGCTTTACCCTGAATAACAACGGCAGTGAGTGGCGGTATGTCATTGGTTACCTGGGTGACGCGAACATCATCGACCCCGGCGAGAGCTTTGTGTTTGGCGTACGCCCGATCGAGGGTCTCGCCCCAGGGACGTATACGGACACGCTGACCTTCAACCACGACGACTCCCACCCGCAGCCTCCGACCAACCATCTCTTAGCCAGCTACACCTTGTCCTTTACCGTCACCGAGGTGGACGGCACGGCGGGCATTGTCTGGCCGACCGCTTCCGCACTCGCCTACGGGCAGACGCTCTCCGAGAGCACGCTCTCGGGCGGCTCCATCCCCGGCGGCGGCACGTTTGAATGGCAGGATGCCCAGACCATCCCCTCTGTATCCAACAACGGCTACGTCGTCGTCGCCAAGCCGGCCGGAGGGACGGGCTACTCCTTCGCGGGCGACCTGACGCACCGGACGGCGATCACCGTCGCGCCGCGCCAACTCACGGGCACATGGTCCGCGGACGACAAGGTCTATGACGGCACGGCGACTGCGACGGCGCATTTCACCGCGAACAACCTCGTCGGCACGGACGCGGATCCCGTCTGGAGCGTCACGGCGGCGTTTGCCGACGCGACCGTCGGCGCCGCAAAACCCGTGTCCATCACGGCGATTGCCCTGAAGGACAGCTACAACAGCAACTACCTCGCGCCCGCCGTGTCGGCCGAAACGCCGGTCATCGTGACCGCAAGCATCACCAAGACCGCGCCGACGACGCTGCCGAAGCAGACGTACTACGTGCCGGCGGGCAAGGAAAGCAACATCATGTTCAGCCAGGACACGCCGCCATGGGACGGCGCCGCGTCGGGTCTTGACACATCCGGACTCTACGCGGACTATGTGAACGTCCAGGATCCGAGCGGGCTCTTAGCCGGCGGGATCCTGATCCACCACCGCAATGTGTTTTTCGATTTCAAGAACACGCCATACAGCGACAGCCTGCAGCCGGTGACGTTTGACATCGTTATCAGGATGAGCAACATCGGC
>JAISTX010000014.1 GCA_031272365.1 Eubacteriales Family XIII. Incertae Sedis bacterium | reverse complement strand
CCAGTGGTGGCTATGGCGGGGAGGATATACCTGTTCCCATCTCGAACACAGCAGTCAAGCTCCCCCGCGCCGATGATACTCGGCGGGCGACCGCCCGGGAAAGCAGGTCGCTGCCACACCTACGATGCCCCCGCCGCTCAAACGACGGGGGCATCGCTTTGTCCTCGGCGGCGCCGGATCGCAATTATCAGAATATTATAGAAATTTTAGAGCAGCCTTAAACGGATTTTATATGGATCTTTAACTTCGTCTGCTATCGTAATGGTGACATCATCCCATTTATTGTTGGCGGCATCAGCTGCACAGGAGAGGAGGCGATATGAATACGTTTAAAACCCCAACATTGAAGAAGGTCATCCTGATCTTGTTGCTCGTAGGGTTCCTGTTCATGGAATTCCCGGGCGTGCTATTCTTCAAAAACATGTCGGAGCCGTTTATCTTCGGGCTCCCCTTCATCTACGGCTATATCCTCATCTGGTGGATATTCATGTGCGTCGTCCTCTTCATCGCCTACCGGACGAACTGGGGGCAGGGCGCAAAGGCGCCCGAGAAGCGGGCGCAACCCGCGAAAGGGGGTGAAGGGGCATGAACGCAAGCAGCATCGGCGCATTGGCGGTCATCGCCGCCTTCATGATCATCCCGCTCATCGTGGGCTTCGTCGCGGGCCGGAAGTCCGTCCCGACGACGGAGGACTTCTTCGTGCAGGGCCGCAGCATGGGCTCGGTGGCCGTGTTCTTCACGGTCGCGGCGACCTGGTGGAGCGCGTTCGCCTTCATGGGCTCCAACGCGTACTTCTACCTGAGCGGCCCCCTGTACTGGACGGCCATCGCCTGGAACATCCTGTTCGGCATCCTGTACTTCGGCGTCGGCAAGAAGATCTGGTACCTCGGCAAGCTGAACAATTTCATCACGGCCAAGGACTTCTTCGTCCACCAGTTCGGCTCGACGGCGCTCGGCAACCTCGTGGCCATCATCAGCCTTGTGTTCACGCTGCCGTACCTGCAGATCCAGCTGACGGGCGGCGCGTACCTGATCCAGACGGCGTCGCACGACATCATCGACTACAAGCTCGCGGCGCTCCTGTTCTACGTCGTCATCATCATCTACGTGTGGAGCGGCGGCCTGCGCGCGGTCGCATGGACGGACATCTTCTACGGCGTGCTGCTCTTCTTCGGCATGGTCTTCGCGGGCATCTACATCGCGAACCTCGTCGGCGGCCCGGGCTCGATGTTCGAGCAGATCGGCCAGGCGAAGCCCGAGAACCTGATCCTCGGCGACAAGAACGTGATGGCCTGGCTGTCGATGTTCGTCGTCACGCCGATCGGATCGTTCATGGGCCCGCAGCTGTGGACGCGGATGTACGCGACGAAGTCGGCGCGCCTGTTCAACCTGATGCCGTTCCTGCTCGGCTTCGCGGCCATCGCGTACATCGGCTCGATGTTCGTCGGCAACGCGGCCGTGATCCTGGAGCCCGACATCGAGGTGGCCGACTACGTCCTGCCCGTCATCCTGTTCAAATACGCGCCGATCATCCTCGCGTCCGTCATCATCGCGTGCGGCGCGGCGGCGGCGATGTCGACGGCCAACTCGCAGATCCACTCGATGGCGGCGGTCTGGACCGTGGACATCCACCAGAAGTACATCAAGAAGGACCTGACGCAGAAGCAGCTCGTGTGGGTCGGCCGCTGGACGATCCTCATCCTGTCCGCGATCGCCTACGTCATGTGCCTGTACGTGCCGGGCCTGCTCGTCACGATCGGCCTCGTGGCGCTCGCCGGCACCGCGCAGATCTTCGTGCCGACGATGGGCGCGCTGTTCTGGAGGCGCTCGACGACCGCCGGCGCGGCGGCCGGCATCGGCGTCGGCATCGGCGTGCTGTGCATGTTCACCTTCCTCCCGGACACGCTGCCCGCGGCGCTCAAGGGCGGCGGCGGCCTCGTCGCCTTCCTCTGCAACATCGTGGTGTTCATCGTCGTCTCGCTCGCGACGAAGCCGCGGCCGCAGGCCTTCATGGAGAAGCTGCAGGCGCAGTACGACGACTTCTACGCCGGCAAGAATATGGAGTAGGAATGGAATCATTGAATAACATGGACGCGGCCTGTGAAATCGCCGCCGCGTTCGACGAAGAGTTTCTTGCGTTTTGCAAGGCGCTGATCCGCACCCCCTCGCTTTCGGGCGAGGAGGGGGCGGTCGCCGGCCTCGTGGAGCGCGAGCTGGAGCGCCTCGGCTACGACGAGGTGTTCACGGACGACTGGGGCAATGTGTGCGGGCTCGTGCACGGCGCGGAGAAAGGCCCCGTGCTCATGTTCAACGGGCATATGGACGTCGTCACGGAGGGCGACGCGGCGGAGTGGGGCGGCTACGACCCCTACGGCGCGGCCGTGGACGCGGTCGAGGTCTTCGAACGCACCTACGAACGGAAAGAGCGCACGGAGGCCCTGCACGGGCGCGGCGCCTCCGACATGAAATGCGGGCTCGCCGCGCAGATCTACGCGGGCGCGGTCCTCGCGGAGATGAAGCGGCGCGGCATCCCCTGGAAGGGGACGTTCCTGCTCGCCGCCGTCGTCCTCGAGGAGAACGCCGAGATGATGGGCACCATCAAACTGACGGAGGGCGCGCTGCCGGCGCGGGGCATCGAGGTGGACGCGATGGTCGCCGCGGAGCCCAGCAGCCTCGACCTGAAGCTGGGCCACCGGGGGCGGCTCGAGCTGAAGGTCACCGTCCGCGGGCGCAGCTGCCACGGCAGCTCCCCCTGGCTCGGCGTCAACGCGGTGGAGAAGGCGGCGAAGCTCATCTGCGCCGTCGAGCGCCATTTTGCCGCGCGCACCGACGAGGACCCGAGGCTCGGGAGGCCGGGCATCGCGCTGACGATCATCGAATGCTTCCCCGCCGCGCTGTGCATTGTGCCGGACCGCTGCGAGATCACCTACGACCGGAGGCTCATCCCCGGGGAGACCGTGCAGGGCGCGGTCAGTGAGCTGCGCGGGATCGCCGCGTCCCTCCGCGAGGCGGATCCCGACTTCGACTGCGAGGTCGCCGTCAACAAGGCCATGCGGCACAGTTATACGGGCAAGGGCGAGGAGATCGAGAGCAGCAAGGAAGTCTGGATCATCGACGAAGGGCACCCGTTCATCCGCGCCTGCGCGGAAGGGCTAAGGGACGCGGGGCAGCCGGTGCGGTACGGGCACTGGGCGTTCAGCACGGACATCCCGCAGGTCGCGGTCCGCATGGGGAAGCCCTGCGTCGGCTACGGGGCCGGGCAGGAGCCCTATATCCACAGCGGGACGGAGCTGATCCGGCTCGACTACCTCCGGCAGTCGCTGGCCGGCAACGTCGGCATCTTCCTGCGCGCCTCCGGGCTGCCGAAGGACGCGTTCACAGCGTAGCGTCCGACGCCCGCCGCTCGAACTCCTCGCGGTAGCCGATGATGCGGCTTGCGGTCAGGGGGTCGGGCGCGAGGGTGCGGCTCAGGGCGACGAAGACCAAGGCGTTGAGCGCGAGGGCGATGACGCCGAGGATGTTGGCGCCCAGATCCGTGAAAAACGCGGCGCACACGACGGCGTCCCCGATGGCGAGGCCGAGAAGCGCCGCTTTTTTGTGGGAGCGTTTCCAGAACAGCGCGCCGAGCGTGGGCACGATGAGCTGCGAGGTGCCGGCGAGGGCGATGCCCGCCGTGTCGACGATGAACTCGAAGGTGCGCAGGCTGGAGAGGTAGGCGATGAGGGAGATGGCCAGCACCGTCCACTTGGCGACGGAGAGGAGCCGGGCCTCCGAGGTGGCAGGGGCGATGTGGGCGCGGTGGATGTTGAAGGTGTAGATGGCCGCGGAGGCGTGGATCTGCGAGTTCGCGGTCGAGAGCGCGGCGGCGGCGATGCCGCAGAAGAGGATGCCGCCGAGCAGCGTCGGGGCGTGCCTGAGCAGCAGCTGCGGGATGAGCATGTCGAGCCCCTCCGCCTGGCCGGGCGCGAGGATGTGGCCCGCGGCGCCGGAGAGGATGGGGCCGATGTAGTCGATCGTGGAGAGGCAGATGAGGAAGGGCAGCAGGCGGAAGGCCTTCCGCTCGCGCGCGGCGTAGGAGCGGATCCAGATGGCGGGGCCCATGAAGGCGCCGAGCGGGACGGTCAGGAACATCCCGAGCCACATGAGGACGTCCATGTCCGCGTTGCGGTCCGCGAGGTAGAGCAGCTCCGGCTCGGTCTCGCTGAGGAAGGCGAAAATCCGTTCCGTGCCGCCCGCGACGTGCGCGAGGTAGAACCCCGCGGCGATCATCGAGAGGAAGCAGAGCACGCCGTAGAACACGTCCGTCAGCGCGACGGCGCGCAGGCCGCCCGACCAGAGGTAGATGATGATGATGAGGTAAAACAAAAGGCCGCCCATGCGCCACGGGATCTGCCCGCCCGTGATCATCTCGATGAGGCGCGCGCCGACGGACAGCTGGATCTGCAGGTAGGGGAGCGTGAAGAAGAGCATGGAGACCGCGATGAAAAGGCTGAGCGCCTTCGAGGCGTAGATGTCGTCGAAGAAATCCACCGGGGAGATGTAGCCGCGCATCCGCCCGTAGTCCCAGATGCGCTCGCCGACGATGTGGATCAGGACGGCGAACAGCGCGTTCCACGCGAAGCAGGTGGCGTAGAGCGGGCCCTTGAGGTAGAAGTACGAGTTGGAGCCGAGGAAGGCGTAGGAGCTGACCCAGGTCGCGTAGACCGTGAAGAACAGCATCGGCGTGGACATGCCGCGGCTCTGGACGAAAAAATCGCCGAGCGTCGGCAGGGAGCGCTTCCGCGCCACCTCCGCGAGCACCAGCGGGGTGAAGGAGAACGCGAAAATTGTCAGCATTGTCGGGAATGTCGCTTGCATATTATAATTATAGCATGACGGATATGCCTGTTTCCCTGCCTCTTGCCGTAGGGGCGCTGCTGTTTGCGATGGCCGTGGCCTTCGTGCTGTACGCCGCCCGGCGCGAGCGGTTCCTGTGGTTCTGGGCGCTCGGCTGGCTGGCGTACAGCGGCGGGCTGCTCTGCGTCGTGCTGTCCGCCTCCTTGGGCCCGGCCGCCGGCTTCCGGGGCATCTTCGATATGTGGAACATTCTCTTCCTGCTGTTCAGCGCGTACGCGTTCGCGCGGGTGGAGACCCCGGACTACTGGCTCCGCTTCGCCCTCTACCTGACGATCTGGTACGTGATCGGCACCTACTACGCGTTCGACGCCATGTCCGTCACGCTGCCGGTGCTCGCCTTCCGCGCCTGCGGGACGGTGGTCCTCGCCCGCGCGGTGTGGCGGTACTGGCGGGTGCCGCGCCCCGAGAAGCTCGTGTCCGCGCTGCTGTTCCTGCTCTGGGGCTTCGGCACGGCGGCGCTCTCCGTGGCGCGGGCGGACCCGCTCCTGGAAGTCCTCTTCGCGAGCCTGCTCAACTACCTGATCGTCGTCGTCTTCCTGCGGCGCACGGCGGACGTGCAGGAGGAGACGGAGAAAAACTTCCGCCTGATCGCGGAGAACGCGGCGGACGTGATCTTCCTCTACACCCTCGTGCCCGCGCCCGCCTTCACCTACGTCACCCCCTCGGCGGAGCGCATCACGGGCTACCCGGTGCGCGACTTCTACGCCGACCCGAAGTTTTACCTGAAGCTCGTGCCGGAGCAGGAATTTGCGCGCATCTCCGACGCGTTCGAGCCGTCGCGGGAGCCGGGCGGGGGCAGCCGGGGCCTCGTCTCGCGCATGGTCCACAGCAGCGGCGCGACGTTCTGGGCGGAGATGAACACGACGGTGCTGTACGGCGCGGACGGCGCGCCCGTCGCGCTGGAGGGCATCATCCGCGACATCAGCCTGATGAAGTCCGCCGAGGAGGAGCTGGTGGCCTCCAAGACCTCGCGCGACCGGCTGCTCTCCTACGTGTCCCACGAGCTGCGCATCCCGCTCTCCTCCATCATAGGCTACGCGGAGGCGCTGCGGGACGGGACGATCGAGCCCGGGGAGCGCGAGGGGGCGCTGGAGATCATCGCGGGGAAGGCGCAGTCGCTGAGCCGCCTCATCGACGACCTGTTCCAGCTCTCCAAGCTCGAGACCGGGCAGTTTTCCTTCAACTTCATGATCGTCGACGTGCAGGACCTGACGGAGCAGCTGATCGGCGGGCAGATGCGGGAGGTGGCCGGCACGGGCCTGCACCTGTCCACGGAGCTGGACCGGGGCGCGATCGGCGGGCTTGTGATTGCAGATTTGCAGCGCATCGAGCAGGTCATGGCCAACCTGGTCCGCAACGCGGTGCGCTTCTCGCGGGAGGGCGGCCGCGTCGTGCTACGCTTCGCGATCGACGAGGAGGCCCAGCGCTACGTCGTCTCGGTCACGGACACGGGCGCGGGGATCGCCGAGGCGGACCTGCCGCACGTCTTCGACCGCTTCTTCACGCGCACCAAGGCGTCGGGCGGCACCGGGCTCGGCCTCACGCTGTGCAAAGAGATCGTCGAGGCGCACAAAGGGGAGATGACCGTGCAGAGCCGCGAGGGCAGCGGCAGCACCTTCACCTTCTCCATCCCGCTGTACTTCGAGGGCGAGGGCGAGGGGCCTGCGGCTGTGCTATAATAGAGGCATATTTACTGGGATTCTATCCGGGAGAAGCAAGTGGCGGAAGAGCGCATTCTCATTGTCGATGACGAAAAGCCGATCAACGACCTGATACGGTCGTATCTGGTGCGCGAGCAGTATGCCGTGGAGCAGGCCTTCAACGGCAAGGAGGCGCTCGCGGCCGTGCAGCGGCAGGCGCCGGACCTGATCGTCCTCGACGTCATGCTGCCCGACATCGACGGAACGCACCTCTGCCTCGAGATCCGCAAGCTCTGCGACGCGCCCATCCTCTTTCTCAGCTGCAAGGACGGGGAGATCGACAAGATCGTCGCGCTGTCCGCGGGCGGGGACGACTACATGACGAAGCCCTTCGCCGCGGGCGAGTTCATCGCGCGCGTCAAGGCCCACCTCAGGCGGCACCAGCGGTCCAAGATCCTGCCCGATGACCACCCGGACGCCCGCAAGACGGTGTTCACCTTCCCCGGGCTGACGATCAACATGGAGACGCACGAGGTGGTCGCGGACGGCAAGCCCGCGAACCTGACGCCGAAGGAGTTCGAGATGCTCAGCGTCTTCGTGCGCAACCCCCGCCGCATCTTCAGCGCCGACCAGCTCTTCGAGCTCGCGTGGAAGACGAACACGCTGGAGGGGGACGCGAAGACGGTCATGGTCTACGTGAGCACGCTGCGCAAAAAGATCGAGGTCAACCCCGACAACCCGAAGTACATCATCAGCGTGCGCGGCTTCGGGTACAAATTCAACCACCACCTGACGGAGTAGCGCGGGGCTTTTCGGAATAACAAAGACGCGCCGCCTCCGCGACGCGCTTTTTTTTGCGTAAACGGTCGGTTTGTTATTTCAGCGGGGCCCCGGAGACAAGCACGCCTGCCTGCTGCAGCGATGCGCCCACCGTGTCGTAGACCTCCTGGTAGATCTTGTTTGCCTGCATCGCGCCGATGATCCCGCCGGAGGCCCCGCTCGTCCCCTGCCGGAACGTGACGTTGAGGAGCCCCTGCGCGTCCGTCGTGCAGACGATGTCGAGCTTGACGTGGCGGCCCTTCTTCCCCGCCGCCGCGCCGAGCAGGATCGAGGCCGCGCCCGAGCCGCGCTCCGCCTTGGCCGTCCATTCTCCGGTCTGCTCCAATTTGAACCCCTGGTCCGCGAGGATCGCGTACACCGTGTTGCGCGCCGTCGCCGGGTCGCCGCTCACTACAAACAAATAACCTGCCATGATACCATCCCTTCCTTTCTTTTCAATGCTCTCCGGTTGCGAAAAGTTGCCCCACGCTTGCATTATATATATTTCAACTTTCAAATCAAGCATTTTGTTACACGGAAAATGGTATATACTGCTCCTATGAAAAAAGAGCATGAAATCCTTTTTACGCCGATGCGCATAGGGCCCGTGGAGATCAAGAACCGCTACATCTTCTGCGCGGTCGGCGGGACGCATGTCTACCGCAACGACGGGTCCTACGACGCGTCGGGCGGGGCGCACCTGGTCCGGCGCGCGCAGGGCGGCCCGGGGCTCATGGTGACGGGCGACACGGTCGTGGCGCCGATGGGCGATGGGCGCTGGCTGCACGAGAAGCGCGACGATTTCCTGCCGGTGTCGCGCACGGTGGCGGGCGTGCACCGCGCGGGCGCGAAGATCCTGCTCCAGCTGTCCGCCGGCTCCGGGCGCGTGATGCCAGACGACCCCGAATACCTCGCGGCCTGCGGGCTCGACCCGGGCCTCATCCTCGTCGCGCCGTCGGAGGGGCTGCCGAGCTACTGGAACCCCGAAAAATCCTACCGGGCGCTGTCGGCGGAGGAGGTCTACGAGTACATCCACAGCTTCATAGAGTCGGCGAAGCTCGCGCGCGAGGCGGGCTTCGACGGCGTGGAGATCCACGCCGTGCACGAGGGCTACCTGCTGGACCAGTTCACGGTCGCCGCGACCAACCGGAGGACGGACGAGTTCGGCGGCACGCTCGAGCGGCGCTGGGCTTTCCCCGTCAAGGTCGTCGAGGGCATCCGCAAGGCGTGCGGGGAGGGCTTCCTCATCAGCGTGCGCTTCAGCGTCGCGAGCAAGATGAAGGGCTTCAACAGCGGCGCGGTGCCCGGCGAGGCGTACCAGGAATTCGGCCGCTCCATGGAGGAGGCCCCCGGCGCCGTCCGGCTGCTCGAGGCGGCCGGCATGGACCTTCTGGACGCGGACAACGGCTCGTACGACGCCTGGTACTGGTCCCACCCGCCCGTCTACATGCCGATGGGCTGCAACGTCCCGGAAGTCGCCTACATCAAGCATTTCGCGTCGGTGCCGGTCGCCTGCGCGGGGCGGCTCAACGACCCGGACCTGGCGGCGGGCTGCCTCCGGCGCGGCCTCTTCGATTTCGTCGGCGTCGCGCGGGCGCTCCTGGCCGACCCCGACTACGTGAACAAGATCGAGCGGGGCGAGCCGGATCGCGCCAAGCCCTGCATCGCCTGCCACAACGCCTGCCTCGTGCGCATCTTCCGGGGGGTGGACCCCTCGTGCGCCGTCAACCCGCAGGTCTTCGCCGAGGACCGCTACACATACGGAAAGGCGGAAAAACCGCTGCGCATCGCGGTCATCGGCGGCGGCGTCAGCGGGCTCGAGTACGCGCGCCTCGCGGCGGGGCGCGGGCACCATGTGACCGTCTTCGAGAAGGAGGGCACGCTCGGCGGCAGCTTCCGAGCCGCGGCGGCGCTCTCGTTCAAGGAGGCCGACCGGGCGCTGATCGCCTGGTACGGGCGGCACGCGCGGGAGGCCGGGGCAGACATACGGCTAAACATGGAGATCAGGGGCTGGGACCCGCGCCTCCGGGAATACGACGCCGTCGTCGTGGCGTCCGGCGGGAGGCCGAAAGCCCTCCCCGTGCCGGGCGCGGACCTGCCGCACGTCTTCACGGCCGCGGGCTATCTGCTCTCCGGGCGGGCGGCGGCGGACGCGGCGGCGGGGCGCAGGGTCGTCATCGTCGGCGGCGGCCTCTCGGGCTGCGAGATCGCGTACGAGCTCGCGAAGGCCGGCGGATGCCCGTCCGTGCTCGAGGCGAAGCCGCAGCTCATGGACGACCCGGGCCTGTCCCCGGCCAACCGCATCCTGCTGCTGGACCTGCTGCGCTACCACGGGGCCGTCACCCACACCAGCGCCTGCGTCTTGGAAATAACGGAGGCCGCCGTGCGCGCGACGCTCGCGGACGGAGGGCCCTGCCGCCTCTTCCCCGCGGATTCCGTCGTGCTCGCTGCCGGCTACGAGGCGGAAAACCCGCTGGAAGGGCCCGCGCCGTCCGGGATGCCGCCCGTCCACGTGATCGGGGACGCCCGGCAGGTCGGAAGCGTCATGACGGCGACGCAGGACGCATACGACCTCGCGCTTGTGGTATAATCCAGATTTGATGAGTACGAACGATATCAAGGCATCGGCGCCCACGGACGATGAAGGACGGGTCTACCACCTGCGGCTGAAGCAGGGGGACGTCCCCCCCTACGTCATCTTGCCGGGCGCGCCGGAGCGTACGCTCGTCATCGCGAAGGACTGGGAGGATGCGCGGGAAGTCGCCTCCTACCGCGAGTTCAAGACCGTGGCGGGCGCCTACAAAGGCACCCCCATCGCGACGACGTCGACGGGCATCGGCGCGGCGAGCTCGGAGATCTGCATCCACGAGCTTTTCACGCTCGGCGTGCACACCTGCATCCGCGTCGGGACGACGGGTTGCATCCAGCCGGGCTACGACCTCGGCGACCTCATCATCCCCTCGGCCTGCGTGCGCAGGGACGGCACGAGCGACACCTACATCGGGCCGGAGTACCCGGCGGCGGCGGACCCGCTCTGCGTCATGGCGCTCATGCAGGCCTGCGAAAACCTCGGGTACCGGTACGGCGTCGGCATCGGCTACACGGCCGGGTCGTTCTACATCGGCCAGGGACGGCCGCTGGGCGACGGGGGGTACTGGCCCTCGTTCGCGGAGGATCTCGTCGGCGATCTTGCGAGCGCCGGCGTGCTGAACATCGAGATGGAGGCGGCCGGGCAGTTCGTCGTCGGGCGCCTGCACGGCATGCGGATGGGGGCGGTCTTCGCCGTCGTGTCCAACCGCGTGACGGACAAATGGGGCGAGGCCGGCGGCGAGGAGAAGGCGTCGCGCGCGGCGAGCGAGGCGGTGCGGCTGCTCACGGAGTGGGACAACACAGGCGAGGTTTCGGTGCGCCTGTCGAAAAACTATCGGTTATAGCGGTAAGGAGGTTTTCATGGAGACAAATTTGGCAGTGAATGCGATCCGCGTCCTTTCGGCGGACGAGGTCCAAAAGGCAAACTCGGGCCACCCGGGCTTCCCGCTCGGCGCGGCGCCGATCGCGTACGAGCTTTTCGCGAACCACATCCGGCACAACCCGCGGAACCCCGGCTGGGTGAACCGCGACCGGTTCGTCCTCTCGGGCGGCCACGGCTCGGCGATGCTGTACGCGGTCCTGCACCTGTTCGGCTACGACGGCATGACCATCGAGGAGCTGCAGCGGTTCCGCCAGCTCGGCTCGAAGACGCCCGGCCACCCGGAGTACGGGATCGTGCCCGGCCTCGACGCGACCACGGGCCCCCTGGGCGCGGGGATCGGCATGGCGGTCGGCATGGCCATGGCGGAAGCGCACCTGTCCAAATTATTCAACAAAAAAGACCTGCCGCTCGTCGACCACTATACGTACGCGATCTGCGGCGACGGCGACTTGATGGAGGGCATCAGCTCCGAGGCCTGCTCGCTGGCGGGCACGCTGGGGCTGTCGAAGCTGATCCTCGTCTACGATTCCAACCGCATCTCGATCGAGGGGTCCACGGACCTGGCGTTCCGCGAGGACGTGAAGAAGCGGTTCGAGGCGTTCGGGTTCCAGGTGCTCGAGGTCCCGGACGGCAACGACACAGAGGCGATCGGCGAGGCGCTCCGGCAAGCGAAGGCGGACACGGCGCGCCCGTCTTTCATCCAGGTGCACACGCACATCGGCTACGGCGTGCCCGCGAAGGTGGACACCGCGTCGGCGCACGGCGAGCCGCTCGGGGAGGAGAACGTGAAGATCCTCCGGGAGTCGCTGGGCTGGCCGCTCGCGGAGGCGTTCGCGGTGCCGGACGAGGTCTACGCGCATTATGGCGCGCTCGCGGCGAAGGGCGCGGAGGCGGAAGCGGCCTGGAACGAGGCGGCGGCGCGCTACAAGAGCGCGGATGCGGACGCGTACGCGTTGTTCGAAAAATTCCAGCGCGGGGAGCTGCCGTCGGAGGTGCGGGCCTACCTCGAGCAGCCGGAGCAGCAGGAGAAGGCGGACGCGACGCGCGGCGTCTCGGGCGCCATCCTGAACGCGGTCAAGGACCAGGTGCCGTGGCTGTTCGGCGGGTCGGCGGACCTGGCGCCCTCGAACAAGACGGCGCTCAAGGACGCGGGCGACTTCTCGGCGGAGGCGCCGGAGGGGCGCAACATCCACTTCGGCGTGCGGGAGCTCGGCATGGGGGCGATCGCGAACGGCATCGCGCTGCACGGCGGGGCGCTGCCGTACATCGGGACGTTCTTCGTGTTCGCGGACTACATCAAGCCGATGATGCGGCTGGCGTCGCTCATGAAGCTGCCCGTGATCTACGTGCTGACGCACGACAGCATCGGCGTCGGGGAGGACGGGCCCACGCACGAGCCCGTCGAGCAGCTGGCCATGCTGCGCGCCCAGCCCGATCTGTACGTGTTCCGGCCGGCGGACGTCAACGAGACGAAGGCGGCGTACCTGACGGCGTTCACGGGCGGGCTGCCGACGGTGCTCGCGCTGTCGCGCCAAAACATCGCGCCCGTCTGCACGGACCCCAAGGACGCGCTGAAGGGCGGCTACGTCGCGGCGCGGGAAGAGGGCGCGAAGCCCGACGTCCTCCTGCTCGCGAGCGGCTCTGAGGTGCCGCTGTGCGTCGAGGCGAAGGCGCTTCTGAAGGCGCAGGGCGTGGACGCGCGCGTCGTGAGCGTGCCCTGCATGGAGCTGTTCGCGGCGCAGGACGAGGCCTACCGCGCGGAAGTGCTGCCGCCGGACGTGACGGCGCGCGTGGCCGTCGAGGCCGGGTCGAAGCAGCCGTGGGGCGCCTACATTGGGCTTGGCGGCGGCGCCGTGACGATGGAGACCTTCGGGGAATCCGGGCCGGCGGCGCAGCTGTTCCAGCATTTTGGGTTCACACCGGAGAACGTGGCCGCGGTGGCGGCCCGCGTGGCAGGAAAGTAGAGGAGCGAAAAATGGCAAAAGCAAAGGGTACACCGAAAAATATGCTCATCGCCCAGAGCGGCGGGCCGTCCTCGGCGATCAACGCGTCGATCACCGGCGCCATCGCGCGGGGCATGGCGAGCACGAAGATCCGCAACGTCCTCGGCGCGGTGAACGGGATGCAGGGGTTTCTGGACCGCAAGATCATCAACATCTCGGACCAGATGAAGACGAGCGAGGACTTCGACCTGCTCATTCACACGCCGGCGCATGCGCTGCGCTCGAGCCGCTACAAGATCCCGAAGGAGGGCAAGGAGATCTACGGCAAGATCACGGAAATCCTCAAGGACTACGACATCGGGTATTTCTTCTACAACGGCGGCAACGACTCCATGGACACGGTGAACAAGCTCGCGGACTTCCTGCGCGAGGCCGGCGAGGACATCACCGCCGTCGGCATCCCGAAGACGATCGACAACGACCTGGAGCTAACGGACCACACGCCGGGCTTCGGCAGCGCGGCGCGCTACGTGGCGACCTCCGCCGCCGAGGTGTACCTGGACACGTGCGTCTACCCTGCGCCGGCGGTCACGATCCTCGAGGTCATGGGCCGCAACGCGGGCTGGCTCACGGCGGCCGCCGCGCTCGCGCGCGACACGGGTCTCCCCGCGCCGCACCTGATCTACCTGCCCGAGGTCGACTTCGACCCGGACAATTTCATCGTGGAGGTCACGCGCCTCGTGGAGAAGGAGCGCCACATCCTCGTGGCCGTCTCCGAGGGCATCCACACAGCGGACGGCAACTACCTCGCGGACACGGGCGCCGCGGTCGACATGTTCGGCCACAAGACGCTCGGGGGCGCGGCGACGGAGCTCGAGAAGCTCATCAAGGAGAAAGTGAAGATCGACGGGATCAAGACGCGCGCGATCCAGCTCTCCACGCTCCAGCGCGCGGCGGCGCACTGCGCGAGCAGCGTCGACCTGGCGGAGTCCTACCAGTGCGGCTACCGCGCCGTGGAGGCGGCGGTCAACGGCAAGACGGACATCATGATCACGATCGCGCGCATCAGCGACGTGCCGTACGTGGTGCGCTACGACGAGGGCAAGCTCGACGACATCGCCAACAAGGAGAAGAAGGTGCCCGCCGGCTGGATCACGAAGGGCGGCACGGACGTCTCGGAGGAGATGCTCACCTACCTGCGCCCGCTCGTGACCGGCGAGACGTCGGAGCTGCTGAAGAACGGCCTGCCGCGTTTCTTCCAGTTCGACCTGGAGAAGACCGTCATGCCGTGGGAAGTGAAGTGAATTGAGAATTGAGAATTGAAAATTGAATAATGAAAAATGAATAATGCATTGATTTTGGCCGGGGTTTGTTGTAGAATAAACCCCGGTCGGTTTTTTCCGGCTGGTGGCGCGGCCCTATGGTCAAGCGGTCAAGACGCAGCCCTCTCACGGCTGAATCCAGGGTTCGATTCCCTGTAGGGTCACCAACATTGTTTTATGAGGGAGAGACGATGCGGAAAGCGGACAGGGAAATCACGGATCGGGCGGCGCTGGCGGCCCTGCTGGAGAGCTGCGACGTATGCCGCATCGCCTTGCCCGGCGAGGACGGCGGCGCGCCGTACATCGTCCCCATGAACTTCGGATACGACTACCACGAGAACAGCGGCAACCTGACGCTGTGGTTCCACTGCGCCTTGGAAGGGCGCAAGCTCGACTTGATCCGCGCAGCGAAGGATACCGCGCGCTGCGGGTTCGAAATGGACGCGGAGCACGCGCTGTGGGGCGGGGACGCGGCCTGCGACTACGGCATGGCCTACGCCAGCATCATCGGCACCGGCCGGATCGCCGAGGTGACGGGCGTCGGCGAGAGGCTCCACGGCCTCACGCGCCTCATGGCGCACTACGGCGGCGCGGGCAAGCCCTTCGACGAGAAAGTGCTCAAGGCCACCTGCGTGCTGCGCCTCGAAGCGGACGGATTCACCGGGAAAAGGCTGAAAAAAGGCTGAAAAAGGGCTGGCATAAACCCGAAAAAAATTGAACATTTATTTTATATTTTTGTGGATTTCTTTACAGAAAACGTTTATAATATTGGCAGTTGTTGGGGTTTTTCTCAGGGTTGTTACTGTAGGAGGGAGCAGATGATGTCTTCAAAGTTCGTCAGACGAACGGCGGCTGTTATTGTTTCAGCATGCTTCGCCGTTTCGATGGGGGCCGGATTTGATTCAAACGCATACGCTGCCGCAAGCGGGGAAACGCAGATCGATGCGGAGGCGGCGGTTCAGGAAGCCTTGGACGCCATCACGCTGGAGAGCATCCTCGGCGACAACAAAGATTCAAACAATATCAAGAATGATCTCGATCTCAAATCTTATACAACCGATCTCGGCGTGGAGATCGCGTGGTCGTCCGGAGACCCGGATTTCATTGCAGCAGACGGGGAGGTCACGAGGCCGGAAGCGGGGCAGGCGAGCAGGACTGTTACGCTGCGCGTGACGGCGACGGGCGAGGACGCGTCGGCAAACGCCGGATTCCAACGGTACAAGGAATTCCAGGTCACCGTGCTGCCAAAGGGGCAGACGCAGTTGGAAAAGGACAACGCGGCTATCGCCGACATGAAGGTTGCTATCGAGGCGGCGGAGCTTACGACCGACGAATACTATGAGGATGTGGATGGCTGGGTCCCGGCAGTGCTCGAGGAATTGGGGAAGCTGAATACCTACGGCGTCGATATCTCCATGCAGTACTGCTGGTATGACACAAAGACGGACATTGTGAAATTTGGCGTGAGGCTGTCCAAAGGCCGGGGCACGCCTGTGGACGTCGAAAATCAGACCATGGCGGTGCAGAATTCGGCCGACTATCAGGGCGTGCCGCAGATCTATATTTCGGATGTTATCAGAGGTGTTTATGCCGGGGACAAGAATCTCCACGTTCCCGTCTTCATCAAGAACAATACGGGGTTTTCCTCCTACCAGATCAAGGTTTCGTGGGAAAAGGGCTTGAAGCTGATCGCCGACCCGAACACGGATCCGCTCTATATGGGGGCACGGACCTATTTGGACTATGAAAACGAGATCACGAAAAGCAGTGCGATCCACCTGTCCTACAAGGACCCCGGGGATTCATACATCAGTATCAACTATGTGAGCAATGTTGTCACGATCGGTGACGGCCTTTTGTTCACGCTGGTCTTCGACGTCGATGACGACGCGCAGACCGGTGTCAACAAGATCAACCTTGAGCTGTTTGGCCAGGACAATACCAATTTCGCGATTTACAAGGATGGCGAGTCCACGCACACGCCGGTCAGCTTCATACCGTACTACCTCCCGGTCTCCGGCCTTTCGCCCTCGACTACGCATTCCCTCCAATACGAATTGCCGAAGACGGTGGTCTATGACGGCACGCCGAAGGAGGTGCCCGTGGTGCCCAAGGCGGGCGTCGGTGAGGTGACGGTTTTCTACGAGGGGGCAGGGGAAACGATCTATGAGAAGAGCGACGCCGCGCCGAAAAACGCGGGTACATACACCGTGATGGCCGACGTGGCCGATGCTCCCGGCTTCCTTGCGGCGGACGACCTTGTGCTTGGCGTCCTGACGATCGCGAAGGCGCCCGCGCCGACGCTCGAATGGCCGGAACCGACGTTGATCGAAAAAGGGCGGAAGCTGAAATACGTGCCCCTCGTCGGCGGTTCGACGGAATACGGCACCTTCGTCTGGAAGAACGATGAGGACCGCGAGACGCCCCTTGAGGAAGGCAATATGTCGTTTGAGGCGGTCTTCAAGCCTTCGCGTTCCACGCTGCGCAACTACGAGCCGATCCCCGATATAACAAAGACTTACGTCCTTCAGGTCGGCGGCATGAATTTGCTCAACGATGAAAAATACGGCTCGAGCAATTCACTGAGGATCGATTGGCCGTTGATCGAGGACTATTACTACGAAGGCCTACTGAAAGACCAGCCGCTTGTCGGCGGGTCTACGGAATACGGCACCTTTGCCTGGGGGGCAGGCGTGGTGCTTGACGAGCCGCTGGACGCGGGCGAGTATGAGCTGCCGCTGGTCTTCACGCCGAGCGAGGAGACGCTTGAGGTATTCCCCGCCATGGAGAATCTCAAGGGCACGGTGGAATTCACGGTCATCCGGAAGCCGTTGTACGATTTTGAGTGGCCGACGCCCGTGCCGATGCCGAGCAACAAGCGTCCGAGCAACGAGGCGCTTGTAGGCGGCTTCACCGAATACGGCGAGTTTTCCTGGTATTTTGAGTCCTACGAGAAAGACGTGTCGAAGAATTGGGAGACCGGCCCCATCAATGTGAAATTCATCCCGTACGAGTCCAAGGCGGCAAACTACGAGCTGTCCCCGATGTACACCGTGATCCAGGCCGTGTTCTACGACGTCCCGCTGTGGGGCGACGTCACCGGCGACGGGAAGGTCACGATTCTGGACGCGCAGCGTGCGCTGATCGTGGCGATGGGCATCGAGGAGGCCAAGGACGAGGAATTCGTAGCGCTCAACCTGGACCAGGACGACGTGATCACGGCCACGGACGCGTTCGAGATCATGCTCGTGGCCCTCGGCACGGGCTATGAGCCCACGGGGGCGTCGGATTCGGTGTCGGGCGAGGCTGCGGCGGCCCTCAACGAGGCGCACGAGGAGACGGTGCAGCAGCTGTTTGAAGGGTCGGTCAGCCATCAGGAGGAGGTCGCGTCGCTGCTGAATGAGGCCGCGGCGGGGTAAAGCTATGAAACGCGCCTTCCGCATCGCCTTTCTGGTGCTCGCTTTTTGCATGGCGGCGCCGCTTTCCGCGTACGCGGGGGAGGCGGAGACCACGATCAAGGTCGGCGGCCAGACCTACCAGGCCGATGCGGGCGGTACAGTCCAAATCCCCGTGACCATCGAAAACAACGCGGGGTTCACGGCGATGGTCGTGACCCTGGACTACGACAAGGACGCGCTGACGCTCACCGGCATCGACGCGTCCGACAGCCTGATCGCCGAGAACGCGGTCACGAACACGGATCTGGGCACCGTCGGGTTTGTCTCCGGCACGAGCGCGAGCGGCGACGGGACGCTCTTCATCGCCACGTTCGAGGTGAATGAGGGCACGGCGAACGGCCAGTACACCGTGGACGCCAGCTTGCGGGGCAACCGTTCGCGGAACCTGGTCAACGTGAGCCGGCAGAACCAGACGGTCGCCTTCCAGTCCGGGACGATCATCGTCGGCCCCCTTTCCGGCAGCCAGAACATCCAGGACGACGACGGCGGCAGCGACCTGACGCCCACCCCGCTGGATCCGGACCAGGGCGGTACGCTGCTGGACACCATCGCCGCGATGCTCACCGGGCAGCACCAGTCGTACAGCGCCGGGGGCGGTAGCGGCAATCTGGTCGCGGCGGCGGCTGGCCGGGTCATCGGCTTCCTCGCCCAGGGCACCATCGCGGATACCGTCTTCGAGGACGGCGTGATGCCGTCCATGATCAGCGGCGGGGACAGCTGGCGCAGCGTCCAGATCTTCGCCTACGAGCCGTTCACGGGGCTGGATCAAGACACCATCGTCGTGCTGAACCTGCTCGCCATCCTCGTGGCGATCCTGCTGCCGGCCATCGCCATCACCTATTCGATCCTGCACCGCAGGCTCCCGGAGGATTGACCCCAAGCAACGCTCTGGCTCTATCATATGGTATGATATGGCTATGAAGGATTTTGCGAGTACATTGCTGCGCGATTGGGGGGCTGCGTTCGACGGCCCTTTGCCGGTTTCCGAAAATGAGCCGATGGCGGCGCATACGTCGTTTCGCTGCGGCGGCGCGGCGCGTCTGTTTTGCCGCCCCTCCTCCGAGGCGGAGCTGATCTTTTTCCTGAAGGCGGTGCGCACGGCCGGGGTCCCTTTTTTCATCCTCGGCAACGGGACGAACGTGCTCGTGCGGGACGGGGGCTTCGGCGGCGCCGTGGTCTCCACAGCGGGCGCAGGAGTCCCGGCGGCGGCCCCGCTCGCCTCGGCCGCGAAGGGCGCGGCGGACGCCGGGAAAACGGGCTTGGAGCCCCTCTCGGGCATCCCGGGCAGCGTCGGCGGCGCGGTGCGCATGAACGCGGGCGCTTACGGCGGCGAGATGGCGCAAGTCGTCGCCGGCGTGCGCGTCTACGATATGGATAGCGGAAATATTATTATTGTAAATCGGGAGGATTGCGCATTCGGCTACCGCGCATCCGTTTTCCAGCAGCGGCCCTGGGTGGTCTTGGAGGCGGAATGGGCGCTGGCGGACGGCGACCCGGCGGAAATCCGGGCCCGGATGCAGGAGTATGCGCGCCGGCGGAACGAGAAGCAGCCGATGGACCTGCCGTCGGCGGGCAGCTTCTTCAAGCGGCCGGCGGGGGGCTACGCGTCGCAGCTCATCGACGAGGCGGGTCTGAAGGGCTTCCGCGTCGGCGGGGCGATGGTGTCGGAAAAGCACGCGGGCTTCCTCGTGAACGCGGGCGGGGCGACGGCCTCGGACGTGCTCGCGGTGGCGGACCACGTGAAAGAGGTGGTGCTGGCGCGGTTTGGTATACTCTTGGAAGAGGAACCGGAGGTTTTGGGATAATGCCTTTGGACAGGCCGGCGGACCGGTCGAAAACCGAATACCGGATCAAGGGGCGGCAGTATACGCTGCTGTCCGACCTGCACACGCACACGGTGTATTCGCACGGGACGGGCACGGTGCGCGACAATGTGCTGGCGGCGCGTGAGCGCGGGGTTTTGCGCGTCGGCATTGCGGACCACGGGCCGGCGCACCTCGGCTTCGGCGTGCCGCGCAAGAAGTTCGCGCGGCAGAAGGCGGAGGTTTTGGCGCTGCGCGAGGAGTTCCCGGACATGGAGATCCTGCAGTCGGTCGAGGCGAACATCCTCGCGGACGGGCGGCTTGACGTGCGGCCGGAGGAGCGCGGGTTCTTCGACTACGTGTGCGCGGGCTGGCATTACGGGACCGTCGGGGGGATGACGCCGAAAGGCATCGCCTCGACGTTCGAAAACCTGGCGCGCAGCACGGCCGCCAAGGCGACGAAGCCGCAGCTAAAGCGCAACACGGAGGCGGTCGTGCGCGCGATCGAGGGCGGCGGTATTTGTTTCCTGACGCATCCGGGCGACAAGGCGCCCGTGGACCTCTTGGAAGTGGCGGCCGCCTGCGCGCGGACGGGCACGCTCGTCGAGCTGAACACGCACCATATGTCGCTGACGGCGGCGGACGTGCGGACGATGGCGATCGCGGACGTGCGGTTCCTCATATCGAGCGACGCCCACAGCCCGGCGCGGGTGGGCGATTTCACGGAGGCGGTGTACCTGCTGCTCGACGCGGGCATCGACCTCTCCCGCGTCGTCAATTTGAAGGTGGAATGATATGCAGATTGTGATTTTATCCGGTTTGTCGGGCGCGGGCAAGAGCCTCGCCGTCGACTGTTTCGAGGATATGGGGTATTATTGCATCGACAATTTGCCGCCGGCCCTCATCAAGGACTTCGTCGCGCTCATCCAGTCGGGCAAGCACAAGATCGACAAGATCGCGCTCGTCATCGACATCCGGGGCGGGGACTTCCTCGACGATTTCAAGAAATACCGCAAGATGCTCGACCGGCGCAACCTCGACTTCAGGCTCATCTACCTGGAGGCGCCGAAGATCACGATCCTCAAGCGCTTCGCGGAGACGCGGCGGACGCACCCGCTGGCCGCCGAGAGCGGGAAGACGAACGGCGAGGCGATCGACGAGGAGATCGCGCGGCTCGCGCCGATCAAGGAGATGGCGGACCTGATCGTCGACACGGGCGACCTGAAGGGCGCGGAGCTCGCGGCCATCCTGCAGGAGTTCATCCTCGGGCGGCGCGACGGGGCGGGAGAGGGGAGGCCGTTCCGCATCGTGGTGCAGTCGTTCGGGTACAAATACGGGATGCCGCAGGAGGCGGACTTCATCCTCGACGTGCGGTTCATCCCGAACCCGTTCTACGTGGACGAGCTGCGGGAGCTCACGGGGCGCGACGAGAAGGTGCGCGCCTACGTGATGGACCACCCGGAGAGCCGGTTTTTTGCGGAGGAGATCCTCATGCTCATCGAGCGGCTGAAGCCGTCGTACATCAAGGAGGGCAAGCCGTCGCTCAACATCGCGTTCGGCTGCACGGGCGGGCAGCACCGCTCGGTGGCGATGGCGGTCGAGGTGGCGGAGCGGCTGCGCGAGCGCGGGGAGAACGTCGTGCTGCGGCACAGGGAGGTTTGACGCTTGCTTCGCTTTTCTAATTGAGAATTTAGAATTGAGAATTGAGGATTGAGAATTGAGAATTTTTTTGGTGCGTTTTGTTGGTGAGGGAGTATGGCTTGAGTTTTGCTGCTGAGGTGAAGAATGAGCTGGCGCATCTGCCTTTTGGGAAGGCTTGTTGCTGCTGTGCGGAGGCGGCCGGGTTTTTCCGGGCGGCCGGGTCGATCCGTAGGGTCGGCGGCGGGGGCGCCGGGGGGCTGCTCGGCTTCGTCGTGACGACGGGCAACCTCGCCGTCGCGCGGCGCATCCGCTCTTTGTTTTTTGAGGTCGGGGGCGTGCGGCCAGACGTGGATGCCTATGATCCCGGGGCTGGCATCGTGCCGAAGCGTTACGAGCTCCACGCGCCTGTCTCGGAGCGGGCGACGGCCTTCCTGGAGACGATCGGCGTGCTTGACCGCGGCGGCGAGTACACGGCGCTGCTGCGCCGGATGCCGCAGGGGCTGCTCGGCGCCAAATGCTGCCGCAAGGCGTTTTTGCGCGGCATGTTCTTAGGGGCCGGCAGCGTGTCGGACCCGGAGAACAGCTACCATTTCGAGATCGTCACGGACGACCCGATCTTGGCGGCGGACACGCGGCGCACGATGAACGCTTTCACGGACATCCACGCGGGCATCTCGCGCCGCAAGGGGCGTTCGGTCGTCTACCTCAAATCCTCGGAGCAGATCAAGGACATGCTGGGCATCATCGGCGCGGACAGGCACCTGCTCGCCTACGAGGACGTGCGCATGATCCACGAGATGAAGGACAAGGCCAACCGCATCAGCAATTGCGACAACGCCAACGTCGACCGGGCGCTGCGCTCCGGCGCGGAGCAGGCGGAGGTGATCCGCCGGATCGCCCGTTTGGACGGCGGCGCCGGTTTGGCGGCGCTGCCCCCGAAGCTGCACGAGGCGGCCCGCGTGCGGCTGGAGAACCCGGAGGCAAGCCTCGCCGAGATCGGGGCCATGTTCGACCCGCCCGTCAGCAAGCCGGCGGCGGCAGCGCGGTACCGCGCGCTGGCCGCCATCGCGGAAAGGAAAGAGGCATGATTGCAGTAGACAAGCTCGTAGCCGAGATCGAGAAGAGCGCGCCCCTCGCGTGCATGGAGCCCTGGGACAACAGCGGGTGGCAGATCCGGCTCTTGGCGGAGGGTGCTGGCGTCTCGCGCGTGCTGGTCGCGCTGGAGCTCTCCGGCGACGTCTGCGCGGAGGCCGAGGCTCTTGTGCCCGGGCTCGTGCTGGTCCACCACCCCCTGTTTTTCGAGCCCTTGAAGGCCATCGACGCGCTGGATGTGAACGGCGGATACGCCGCGCGGCTGGTCCGGGCCGGCATCAGCGTCTACGCGGCGCACACTTCCTTCGACGCCGCGCCGGGCGGCATGAACGACTGCCTTGCAGCGCGGATGGGGCTTTCGGAGGTTTTGCCGTTCCCGGCGGCCGGCGGCGTTGGCGGCGGCCAAAGCTCCGCGGCGGGGCCTCATCCCATGGCCAGGAGCGGGCGGTTCGCCGAGCCGGTGGCGTTCGGGACGCTTTGCCGCCGCGTGTCGGAGGCGCTGGCCCGGGACGCGGGCGGGCGGGCGCCGGTTCTGCGCACCGTGGGCGACCCGGGGCGGCTCTGCCGCACGGGCGCTGTGTGCGGCGGCGCGGGCGGCGACTTCGTCGGGGCGGCGGCGGACGCGGGGCTGGACGTGTTTCTGACGAGCGACGTCAAGCACCACCAGGCGGCCCTGGCGCGGGAGCGCGGCCTCTGCCTCATCGACGGCGGCCATTTCGGCACGGAAAACCTGTTCACGCACGAGATGGCGGCGCGGCTGGCCGCCGCGTTCGGGGGGCAGCTGGAGGTCTTGGAGACCGCGGCGGACCTGGATCCCTGGGGCTAGCAGGTCGCCCCTACGGGCGGCGGGCGGATTGCCATCCGCCCCTACGGGCGGTGTTATAAAATACGTATTTGACGACTTTGGGGTTTTTCACTTCCTTTTAATGATATTTTAATTCGATTATTTATATAATGTGGATGTAATTGGTTCACACTTGTATCATTAAGGAGGTTGTGAAATGAAGAAGAAGCTTATGTTGGGTCTGGTGCTGATATTGTCCTTTGCCTTTGCGCTGGCTGCTTGCGGCGGCGGCGGCGACGATGACGAGGTCGTGGTGGACACCGGCTCGGTTCGGATATCCGTGGACGACGACGACGTGGACGTGGATGTCGACGCGGACGCGGACGTGGATGAGGAATCGGCCGGCGACTACGATTTCTCCGGCGACGCATACGATATCTACGAAGACGCGGTGGAGCGGCTGCTCTGGGAGGACGGGTTCGAATACGACCTCACCATCGAGGATTCGGCAAGCATCAGTGGCACGGGGGCAGGGAGCAGGCTGTCCGGCCACGTGATCCAAGTCGACCCGTCCGGCGACCTGCAGATGGAGATGGTGTTCACCACGGAAGAGGACGGGGATCGCGTGAACACGACATCCTACTACAAAGACGGCTATCAGTACGTGGAGTCTGACGGGGACAAAATCAAATACTCCGTGGACGCGGACGACATGCAGGATGCCGTGGGCGAAATGCCGGAATTCGACGCGGATGAGATCGGCGACCAGAGCGTCACGGAGACGGATGACGGGGCAACGGTGAGCTTCACCGTCGACGCCGGGGCTATCGAAAACGATGTGAATGCGGCGCTCGAGGGGATCAAAGGCCTCCCCGGCACCGAGAATATCCCGGACATCGACATCGACACCGGCGATGCGTACGTCGGCATCAAGGTCACGGCGACCCTCGACAGCTGGGGCAACCTGACGGAACTGGTCGTCGAAGAGACGTCCTACGCGGGCAGCGTCGAGGCCACCTCCGTCACGAAGCTGAGCAATATCGAGATCGGCGAGTTTGAGATCGATTTCCCGTCGGATCTGGACGAGTACGAGGAGTGGTGAGTGCGGAATAACAAATCCGTGTCACGCGCCTTTCAATCAATTTGTGCATGACTGCGCTCCATGGACTTGCGACTTGCTGTATAATGCGATGGTATTCGATTCACGCACATATTGAAGGAGGGCTGTGAAATGAAAAAGAAGTTTATTGTGGGTTTGGTCGTCTTGTTTTCCTGTGTCTTCGCGCTGGCCGCGTGCGGCGGCGATGACGGAGGCGACGTGGTGGATGCCGGGTCGTCGGATGTGATCGTCGAAGAAGTGGCGGAGGAAGAGGAAGATGTCACCACGGCGGCGGTCGGCGATGCGTACGGCATCTACAAAGCGGCGATGGAAAGCCTGATTGCAGCGGACGGGTATGAGTACGACATCACCATCGAAAGCGCGTACGGCGCCGATGGCGCAGAGGGGTCGAGCACGATGTCCGGGCACGTCATCCAAAACGATCCCACCGGCAACGTGGAGATGAAGATGGAAATCACGACGGAAGCGTCCGGGATGACCCTCGACATGACGTCGTATTACAAAGACGGCTACCAGTACACGGAGATGATGGGCATGAAGATCAAGACGGCTATGGATCAGGAGGAGATGCAGTCCTCCATGGGCAAGCTGCCGGACTTCAATGACGACGCGATCACCGACCAGTCCGTCACGGAAGCGGGCGGCGCAACGACGGTGTCCTTCGTCATCAGCGGCGAGGCCGCGCAGGCTTATATAGACGAGGCGCTCGAAGGGATCGAGGGCGCCGAGGATGTCGAGGTCGATCTGGGCGGTGCGTCCAACGGCATCAAGATCACGGCGACCGTCGACAGCTCGGGCAACCTCACGGAGCTGATCCAGGAGCAGACGTCCACGACGGGCGGCATCGAATCCACCTCTCTGACGAAGATGAGCAACATCAAAATCGGCAAGGTGGCGTTCGACTTCCCGTCGGATCTGGACGCCTACCAGGAGGCGGATCTGGACAATCTGTCCGGCCTGGAGGTCGACACGGAGTAGTAGGCAACCATCCACAGCAGCGGGGGCCGGGTGCGCGCGCACCCGGCCCCTTTTGCGTTGATGCCTGTCCGATGCTGTGGTATACTCTGTATATCTGATGGAAAGTTCTTTTTGCCGGAGTTCCCCGGACGTGGCACTGTGTGGGATGGTAGTGATATGAATCATAAATTTGTTGTATTGCCGGCGCTGCTGCTTGCCGTTGTCTTTGCGCAGACGGCGTGCGGCGGCGGCAACGGGGATAGTGGCATCATCTACAGTGGCGCTTCCGGCGGCAGCAGCGAAGCGGATGCGGGAGCGGATGCGACTACGCCCGCTGAGAATGTCGGCGAAATATACGCGCTTTACAAAGCGGCGGTGGAGAAGCTGCTCACGGCGGACGGATACGAATGCGACATCAGCGTCAATACGTATTTTGACGGCGAGTCCGCGGAGGCTGACAGCTCGATGACCGGGCATATCATGGTCAACGACCCCACCGGCAATGTGGAGAAAAAGACGGTCATTGTCACCCAGACGGCGGGAAATACGCTGGAACTGACGTACTACGTCAAAGACGGCTATCAGTACACGGAGTCGTTCGGGAATAAAATGAAAACGACGTTGGAGGTGGACGACGTATCCTCTACGACCGGCGCTTTGCCGGAATTCGAGGAAGCCGAGATCGGTACCGCGGGCCTCTCGGACGTGAATGGCTCGACGGTTGTCATCCTCTATATCAACGGCCTTGAGATTTCGGCGACCATCGACGGTTCCGGCAATCTCACGGAACTGGTGCAGAAGTCGACGTCCTCGTTGGACGGGGTTGAGGCGACCAGTGTGACAACGCTGAACCATATCCAGCCAGGCCGAGTGGAGATCGACTTCCCCGATGATCTGGATACATATGAAGAATGGCTGTCAGGAGAAGTCAGCGACAGCGGCCTGGTTGGAATTGAGATCGATACGGACTGAAATGTGAATGGATGCCGGATGCTGCGCATCCGCCTGTTGAATTCCATTTTTGGATTCCGGGTCAAGCCCGGAATGACAGCGCGTGGTGGGTCAAGCCCGGAATGACAGCGCATGGTGGGTCATGCCCGGAATGACAGCGCATGGTGGGTCAAACCCGGAATGACAGCGCATGGTGGGTCAAACCCGGAATGACAGCGCATGGTGGGTCAAGCCCGGAATGACAGCGCGTATTGTCATTCCGGGCTTGTCCCGGAATCCATGCTCAAATCAAAAGGCGCGAGCCGCAGGCGAGCGGCATCATTTTTCAAAAATGCTGCTTGAACTCTGCGGGTCGGTGTGGTATTATAAACATTCGTGAGCCGCTCAGGAGGGGTTTTGGAATGCCCTGGACGCCAGAAAGATGTCCGGGCAACCCCGATGGCGAGTCAGGGAAGTGGAGGTATTATATACTATGTATGCAGTTTTTGAAACCGGTGGCAAGCAGTACAAGGTGGAAGCCGGCGACCGGTTGCGGATCGAGAAGCTCGCGGTAGATGCGGGGGAGAAGGTCCTATTTGACAAGGTGATCGCGTACAGCGACGGGAGCTCGTTTTCGGCGGGGACGCCGTACCTGGACGGGGCGACCGTGAACGCGACGGTGCTGGAGAACGGCAAAGCGGACAAGGTCATCATCTTCAAGTTCAAAGCGAAGAAGGACTACCGCAAGAAGCAGGGGCACCGGCAGCCGTACACGGAGATCGAGATTGACAGCTTCACCGTAGACGGGAAGACCGTCGGCGAGAAGCCGAAGAGGGCACCGAAGCCGAAAAAGGCCGAGGACGAGAAGCCCGCGAAGGACGAGGCGGAGGCCAAGCCCGAAAAGGACGAAGAGGAAGCCAAGGCCGAAGCGGCTGAAGCGGAGCCGGTGGCCGAAGCGGAAGAAGCGGTTGAAGCAGTAGCGGATGCGGCGGACGAGGCCAAAGAAGAGGCCGAGGAAATCGCGGACGAGGCCAAAGAAGAGGCCGTGGAAATCGCGGACGAGGCCAAAGAAGAGGCCGTGGAAGCCGCGGCCGAGGAGAAGCCGGTGGCGAAGATGACGAAGGCCGACATCATGGCGAGATTGGACGAGCTCGGCGCGGAGTACGCGAAGAGCGCAAAGAAGGACGAGCTTCTCGCGATACTGGCGGAAGCGGAAGGAGGCAAGTGAAATGGCAAGCAAGAAGGGCGTAGGCAGCTCCAAGAACGGGCGCGACTCAGAAGCCAAGCGGCTTGGCGTCAAGCGCGGCGACGGGCAATACGTGAGCGCGGGCAGCATCCTGGTCCGGCAGCGCGGCACGAAGTTCCACCCGGGCAACAACGTCGGCATCGGCGGGGACGACACCCTGTTCGCGAAGATCGACGGCAACGTCAAATTCGAGCGTTATGACAAAAAGCGCAAGCAGGTGAGCGTGTACGGCGCCTGAGGCGAGACCCGAGACACAGCTGTATTTTTTAAGGACACGGCTCCCGTAGCGGCTTTGGCTGCTGCGGGAGTTTTCTATTGCGTCGGCGGCGTATATAATATTTCTTGAAATTTTTTCAAAAAATTGCTTGATTTTTGGAATATCCGGGGGGATAATAAAGCATACTCGTTATCGGGGGGAATATCAGAATACAGCAGATAGGGTTGATCCCGGGGGAAGGATGATGAAGACTTTTGTCGTGTGGCTGATTTCTTTTGCCTTGCTTTTTTCGATTTCCATCCCGGCCTATGCCGAGGAAACGGAGCCGCCCGGCGAGATTGCGCCGCTTGCGGACGTAACATCGCGCGTCACGCTGACGGTCGCGCACGATCCGGCAGCGGGCGGAACCTTCGTGAATGCGCTTGCAGCACAGGACCCTGGCTGGCCGGGCGTGAACCCCGGCACCGCCGACCCGGTCGAGCTCCTCTACGACTGGGACACGGGCGCGTTCTACTATTTCGAGGCGAACACGGCACTGGAGGATCTGAAGCCGTACGCCGGCCATGAGCTTTCGTTCAAGGGCACCCCGGCGCCGTCTACGCCCACGAACTACTATATCCGTTCGATCGAGCTGCAGGCGTTTGCGGGCGCCTCGCAAGCCGGCGCGGCGGTCGCGAAGACGGACTGGAAAAGCGCCGGCGGCACGCAGGCCATCTCCGAGGCGGACCTTGCGGCGATGATGACGGATGCGGGCGTGACGGAGATCAGCCTGCTCTGCACGTTCAGCAAGCGCTACTACGCGATACGGAGCTATTTCCAGAAGCCGGACGGGAGCTGGCCGACGGACGCGGAGATGCCAACCGACTATATCTTCAACCTCGTGAACGAAATGAGCACGTCGATGACTCAGGTGTACGAGGATGATGACGAATTTTTTGGGTTCACGCCGATCTATAGGCTCGGCTATCATTATGACCGGAATAACCAAGACAAGGTGATTCGATTCTTACCTTATCTCTATCCGGACGAAACGGGCTTCCCGACGACGTTCAAGTATTTCTACGCGCTGAACGACTACACCGTGAAGTACGACCTTGACGGCGGCACCCTGGCGGGCGCGGCTGCCGTCCCGGACAGGACAGGCGTGCACTGGACGACGGACGGGCTCCTGCCACAGGGCACCCCCGAAAAAACCAACTACGCATTCGCCGGCTGGGAGTTGCGGCAGATCGACTACCCGTCGGCAACCGCGGATACGGATGTGGCGGCCGGCGCGCAGACGGTCGCGGCGGCCACGACGTTCGAAGACCTGATGAAAGCCTGGGCGGTGAAAGACCCGGCGCACACGTCCAATCCGACCAACGAGGATGGCGTGACGCTCAAGCTGGTCGCTGTATGGACGCCGGTGCGCTACTATGT
>JAISTX010000084.1 GCA_031272365.1 Eubacteriales Family XIII. Incertae Sedis bacterium | reverse complement strand
CCGTTCAGGCTCTCGCCCTTGATCTCAAATACCTTGAACTCCTCGCCGTACTTCGCCTCGAGGTCGCTCTTCGTGCGCGCCTCCGCAAGCGGGTCGAACCACCCGCAGCCCGACGACAGCAGGACGGCCACAAGGGCCGAGGCACAAAGCAGAATCGCAATCGCTCTCCGTATCATATAAACACGCTCTCCTTGCGCCCATTATATACCCCGAAGGCCTGGCTCTGTCAACAGGGCGAAAACACGTCGCGACGGCCCGCCTTACAAGGTGGCCGGATGCTGGCGCATCCGCCTTTCGATTTGAGCATGGATTCCGGGTCAAGCCCGGAATGACATTGGTGCCCGCACTTGCGCCCTGCCCTATTCGGTTCCCATCCAGGAGGTGATGACGCTCCAGAGCGCGAGGAGGATGATCCAGCCGATGGTCGAGAGCACGATCCCGGCGGCCGCCGTCCCTTTCTTGTAGGTGCTTTTCCGGCAGGCGCCGGCGATGGAGAGTATGAAGCCCAGCGCGAGCAGGATGACGTCCAGCACCGGGACCCAGCAAAAGATCAGCCCGAACAAGCTCAGCGTCATGCCGTGGTTGCCGAGCCGGTTCGGTGTTTTCCCCTGCTGCTGCGGCGGCATCATGTAGATGTTGTAGATAGGCTGCCCTTGCGGCCCATACGGCTGCCCCGGCTGCCCCGGTTGCTGCGGCTGCGCAGAAGGCGACGCCGGCTGCCCGTAGCCCTGCGGCCCATACGGCTGCCCCGGCTGCCCCTGTGGTCCTTGCGGCCCATACGGCTGCCCCGGCGGCCCTTGCGGTTGATTGTTCAAACGATCGTCGGCCATACCCAACCCTCCTGCATGAAAAAGCACGTTGCATACGCTTCATCATACCACAAAAAGGGGAGGCGGCCCCTGGGCAGCCAAGCTGCCCATCCGGCCGCCCCCCGTAGCTTGGAGGACCGTATCAAATATTAGTAGTTGAACTGGTCGATGTTGTCCTTGTCGAAGATCAGCGCGTCGCCGAGCAGGACCGTGTTGTCCGCGATCTCGCGCTCGCCGAGGCGGCCCGCCGACATCGAGGGCGAATCCGTCGTGATCTCGCCCGTCGCCAGCTGGTAGGCGGCCTGCACCGACAGGTAGCCGAGGTCCATGCAGTTCCACAGCACGCCCGTGTCAAGCGGGTTCTCGTCGTTGAGGATGTAGTCCTTCAGCGCGTTCGGCGTCGCAAGGCCCGTCATCGTCACCTTCGTCGGGTCCGGCTTGGCTGCCGCGGACTCATACTGGGCCGCAAGCGCCGGCGTCGCCATCGAGGAGAGGCCTATGGCCGCCTGGATCTGGTCGGCCCCGGTCCCCATGCGGGAGACGAGCGTGCCCGCGTCCTGCTGGGTCTTCGTCTCGTCCGGGCCCGGGTAGTAGACGTCCGTGTCCTCGTTCGCAATCTTCATCCAGCTGTACTCGTCCGTCGCGATGAGCGCCTTGATCGCTTCCAGCCACGCGGCCTGGTTCGCGTCCGTCTTCGCCGAGGAGACGATCCCGAGGTTGATCGGGTTGTCCGGGCCGTAGCCCTTGGCTTCCATCTTGTCCGCGACGGCCTTGACCATGCCCGTGCCGATGGCGTCATAGGACGCCTGGTTGATGAACAGGTCGCGCACATCCGCATCCGCGTCGAACGTGATGACCTTGATGCCCTCGGCCTGCGCCTTCTCGATCGTCGGCGCGATGGCCGTCGGGTCGTTCGGCGAGACCAAGATGGCGTCAACACCCTGGGCGATCCAGCCCTCGAGGATGTTCACCTGGTTCTGGTTCGTCGCGTCGGACTGCGGCGGGCCGTCGTAGAGCAGCTCGATGCCCAGCTCGGCCGCCGCTTCCTCGGCGCCGACCTTGACCGCATCGAAATAGTTTTCGCCTTTGAATTTCGGGAGCATCGCGATCGTGATGTCGCTCGCGGCGGGCGCGTCATCCGACACCGCGGCCGAAGACCCGCCCGTGGACCCCGCCGGCTCCGCAGCGCTGCCACTGTCGCCGCCGCAAGCCGCAAGCCCCATGGTGAGCACCATGACCACCGCAATCAGTAACGCAAATCTTTTCTTTCCTTTCATTGTTTCCTCCTTTTTTAAAATAATGAATGGATTGATGTATCTCATACCGGCCGCAGCGCGCCGCAAGCCGGGCATGATTCAATAATAATCACTCCTCCGCAAGCCTCGGCCCCCCGTCCCGCATGACCTCCAAGATCTTCTTCTGCTTCGCCCGCTCGCCGAGGATGGAGTACACGATGAGCGATATGATCAGCACGATGCCCTGGATGATGGTCTGGATGTCGATCGGGATGTTCATGACCGTCAGGCCGCTCTTCAGCACCGCGATGATGAACGTGGCGATGATCGTGCCCCGCATGTCGCCGACGCCGCCGAGGATGCTCGTCCCGCCGAGCACGATGATCGTCACGACCGTGAGGTTCATCGAATTGGCCACATCGTATTTGACGCTCGTGAACCGGCCGAGGTAGAAAAACGCGCACAACGAGCAGACCACGCCGGACAGCACGTAGATCCAGATGAGGATGCTGTCCACCTTGAGGCCCGAGTAGCGGGCCGCGTCCTGGTTGAGCCCGATCGCGTACAGGCTCCGCCCCAGTGCCGTCTTCGACAGGAGCAAAGTGAACACGACGGCGCAGGCGATGTAGAAGAACAGGGCGAGCGGCGCCCCGCCGACCTCCGTGTTGCCCATGGCCGTCGAAAACTTGTACGAGTAGACGCTGTCGCCCGCCGTGATGCCGCGCGCGATGCCGCGGAACAGGAAGAACGTGGCGAGCGTCGTGATGAGCGCCGATATCTTCAGCTTCGCCACGACGAAACCGTTCAGCAGCCCGCAGAGCAGCCCGATCGCGATCGTGACCAGTACGCCCGCGGCTTCGCCGTGCGACGCCGAAACGAGGCCGCCCGAGATGGCCGCGAAGATCATGATGGAACCGACCGACAGGTCGATGCCGCCCGTGATGACGATGAGCGTCATCGGCAGCGCCATCATGCCGAGCTCCATGATGTTCTTCACCACGACCGCCATGACGTAGTTGTAGTGCACGAAATTCGGGTTCCGGATCCCGATGACGGCGATCAGCGCGACGAGGATGATAAGGAGCGCGATATTGAAATCGATTTTGAACGGCTTTTTCATGTTGTCACCTCGGCGATGGTGCCTTTCTTCTTCGTCAACTGGCTGACGGAGCTGACGATGACCGCCAGCAATATGATCGCGCCCATGACCGCGTCCGACCAGTCGGACGACAGGCCTATGTAGTTCATCGCCGGCGAGATGATGGACAGGATCAACGCCCCGAGCACGGTGCCGATGATGCGGCCGCTGCCGCCCGAAATGCTCGTGCCGCCGAGGACCACGGCCGCGATGATGGAGAACTCGAAACCGTTCGCCATCGTCGTCGTGACGCGCTGCCCCGCCGTGGCGATGATCGTGCCCGCGATGCCGTACAGCGGCCCCGCGATCATGAACGCCGCAACCATGACCTTGTTCACGTTGATCCCGGAAAGCGTCGCCGCGTGCTGGTTGTTCCCCACCGCGTAGATCTTCTTCGAAAACTGCGAATAACGCATGAACAGCATGAACCCGACCGTGATGACCGCGGCGAAGATCACGCTCGCGGGCAGGAAGCCGAAGAGCTTCGCCTTGAACGACAGCCAGGTGAACGTGGCGGGCAGATCGTAGATGGAGCCCTCGACGACCAGCGGCAGGAAGCCGATGAACAACTGCGTCGTGGCGAGCGTCGCCACGATGGCCGGGATCTTCAGCCGCGTGATGAACAGCCCGTTGATCAGCGAGAGCAGGAACCCCGTCAGCATGCCGACCGGCATGAACACCCCGATCGGCGCGCCGGTCTTCCCGACGAACGCAATCACGATGGCCACCACGGAGATGATGGCGCCGGCCGCAACGTCGATGTTGCTCGTCAATATGATCAGGTTCATGCCGATGGCCGCGATGAGCAGGTAGCTGAAGTAGTTCAGCACCGTCATGATGACGTTCATCGAATAAAATCCCGGCGCCGCGACCCGCATCACGACGAGGATCGCGACGAGGAAGAGCAGCAGGTAGAACTCGGTCGACAGCAGCTTGCGGAACGCCGCCTTCCGGCCGTCTGCGCGTGTCAGGTTTGTCTCGCCCATTCTCCCCGCCTCCTAAGCCACATCCAGCGCCACTTTCAGGATCTTCTCCTGCGTGGCCTCCCCGCGCGGGAGCTCGCCCGCGATCGTGCCGTTTTTCATGATGTATATCCGGTCGCACATCCCGATCAGTTCCGGCATCTCGGAGCTGATCATGAAGATGGTCAGGCCCTTCTTCGCGAGCCCGCTCACAATGTTGTGTATCTCGGCCTTCGACCCCACGTCGACGCCGCGCGTCGGCTCGTCGAGGATCAGCAGCTTCGGGTCCATCGCGATGGCCTTGGACACTGAGACCTTCTGCTGGTTGCCGCCGGACAGGTTTTCGGTCAGAAACTCGCAGTCGGGGCATTTGATGCCGAGCTCGTCCACGAAGCGGTCCGCCGTGCGCTTCTCGAGCCCGTTGTCCAGGAACAGGCCCTTTTTCATCTTCGACAGCTGCGGCATCGTGATATTGTGCTTGACGCTCATCTCCACAACGAGCCCGTATTTGCCGCGGTCCTCGGACACGTAGACGAAACCCGCGTCCAGCGCGTCGCGGTAGCTGCCGATGCGGACCTTATTTCCTTCTATATACAGGTCGCCGCTGTCGAGCTTCGTGAACCCGCACAGCGCCTGCGCAAGCTCCGTGCGGCCCGCGCCCGCAAGCCCCGCGAACCCGACGATCTCTCCCTTGTTGATGCGGAAGCTCACGTCGCGCAGGACGCCGGCCTGATTTAGGTGCTCCGCGCGGATCAGCTCGCCGCCGATTTCCACATCCGCTTTCGGATAATAATTGTCCATGGACCGCCCGACCATGTCCGCGACGAGCATATCCTTGTTTGTTTCGCCGACCGCATGGCAGGAGATGAATTTCCCGTCGCGCACCACCGTCACGCGGTCGCACAGCTCGAATATCTCCTCGAGCCGGTGGCTGATGTAGGCGATGGCGACGCCCTGCTCTTTCAGCGAGCGCACGATGCCGAACAGCGCGTCGACTTCGCGCGCGGTCAGGGAAGCGGTGGGCTCGTCGAGTATGAGGATCTTCGATTTGTACGAGAGCGCCTTCGCGATCTCGACCATCTGCTTCTGCGCCATCCCGAGGTTCTTCGCGCGCTCGTCGAGGTCGAGGTGGACGTTCATGATGCCGAAGATGTCCTGCGCCTCGCGGCGCATCGCGGCGTAGTCGATCGCGCGGAACCCGAGTTTTTTGCGCGTGATCTCGTGCCCGAGGAAGATGTTCTCCAGGATGGTCATCTCCTCGAACAGGCTCGTCTCCTGGTAGATGATGGCCACGCCTTTCGCAAACGCGTCGTTGGGGCTTTCGAACGAAACCGGCTGCCCGTCTATGCATATCTCGCCGGAATCCGGTTTGTAGACGCCCGTGACGATCTTCATGAGCGTCGACTTGCCCGCGCCGTTCTCGCCGCAGATCGCGTGAATCTCGCCGGCCCGCAGGTCGAAATTCATGTCGTCAAGCGCGAGCACACCCGGGAACGTCTTCACTATGTGATCCAGCCTGAGCACTTCGTCCATGCCTGATACACCCCACTTCTCCTGCAACGCCGTATTGCACCATTGCTCTAGTCTTTCTCTCTATCGTTGTGACTTGATTATATGCAAGCGGACTCGGCAAAATAAGGACATTTTTTGCAGAGAAACCGTCCTTATTTGCATTTTGCCCAAACTGTGCTATGCTATGCGCATGGAACAGGAATTGCTTGGGAAGCTGAAAGAAATCTCGCAGGAGGAACAGGATATCCTCGACGGGAACGCCACCGTGTCGAAGGACATCTACTCCTCGACGCCCGGCTTCGTCATCAACGCCTACAAATTGCTGCTGCCCGGGTCGCTCATCGCGGTCAGGCCGCATACGCGTTTCATCCATTTCCCGCGGCACACGCACAACTATGTGGAGATCGTCTATATGGCGTCGGGCTCGACGACGCATATCATGAGCCAGGGGCGGCGCGTGGAGCTGTGCGAAGGCGAGATGCTCTTCATCTCCAAGAGTTCGCCGCACGAGATACTGCCCGCCTCCCATGACGACATCGCCGTCAACTTCATCATACTGCCGCGGTTTTTCGACCGCGCCTTCGCGATGATGGAGGGGCGCAACATCATCGGGGACTTCCTCGTCGGCTCGGTGACGGCCGAGGGCTCGCCCGTCAGCCACTTGCACTTCCGCACCGGCGGCATCCTGCCCGTGCAAAACCTCGCGGAGAACCTGATCTGGTCGGTGACAAACAAGGCCAACTACGAAAACAGCATCAACCAGAACACGATGGGGCTGCTCTTCCAGCATCTGCTCAACAACACCGACACGCTCGAGGCGCCCACGCCGGGCGAATCGGGCTATGACGACAACATCGTGATGGACATCCTCCGGTACATCGAAAGCGACTACGCCGAGGCATCCCTGTCAGCGTACGCCGCGAAAGCAGGCCAGCCGCTCTACAAGCTCAGCCGCCTGGTGTCGCGCCGCACGGGCAGCTCCTTCAAGGAATTGCTTGCGGACCGCAGGCTCTCGCAGGCGGTCTACCTCCTGCGCGCCACATCGATGCCCGTGGAGGAAATCATCCCGTCGGTCGGCTACGAAAACACCAGCTATTTCTACCGCATCTTCCGCGAGCGCCACGGCATGACGCCGCGCGAGTACCGCCTACAGTTCGGAGCGGACGTATAGCGCGTAGTGCCGTGTCTCGGCGGCTGTCCCCCCGAAGTAGTTTGCGGTCGCTTTCCCCTCGCGGATGAGGGCGCCGGCCACGCCGGCGCGGCGCCCGCGGATCTCCCGCCAGACCGGCGCGAGCATGACGGGCACCAGGCCCTCGTGCCCCTTCCGCGCGCCCACGTAGAGCACGACATAGGACGCGGCGCGGGTGCGGCGCAGCTGGATTTTCAAAAGATCCGGCAGCCCCGGCCTTTCCGGCAGGCAGCCGTGGTCCGGCACCGTGACCGCGAACCCCACCGGCGCACCGTCCAGATATGCAATCTTCACGAGCGACAGGTCCAGCAGCGGGCGCAGCCGGGAGAACATCGCGCGGAACGGCCCTGGGTCGATCGGCCGGAAGCCCGGGAAGCCTGCGTAGAGCTCCGCGACCATCCCGTGGATCTCCAGGAGCGATCTTTCGAACGTGGCGGGCGTGACGCTTTCGACGCGGTAGCCCGCGTCAAGGAACCGCCCCTCGTTCCGCGCAAACCGCGCGTCCGCCGCCATGCGCCGCGCCAGCCCCCCGCCGTCAAAGATCCGGCTCACATACGTGGCGGCCGGCGCGAACCCGTTCGCCTCCCACAGCGCCGGGTAGTACGGCCGGTTGTAGGGCTCCCCGAAAAACGGCGGGCGGTCGAACGCGTCGGTCTTCATGCGGCAGCCCAGCCAGTAGCTGGCGTCGACCGGCCCCATCAGAAGGGAGCGCCGCAGCTCCGCCGCGCGGGCGGCGGCCGCATCGAGCAGCAGCTTCGCGCAAAGGGGGTCCTCGGCGCATTCGAAGAAGCCCAGGTAGGCCGTCTCGTCGCCGGGATACACCGCCAGCGCGCAGCGGCCCGCCGGCGCGCGGGGGCCCCCTTCCCCGCCGTATGCCAGGAAAGCCTCCAGCGAGAAATCCCCCGAAAGCGGGTGCGCGCCCGCGAGCAGCGCCCTTTCGTCCGAGGCCCTGTGCGTGCAGAAGCGCGGCGTGTAGAAACGGCGCGGCAGGCCCACGAAATCGTCGATATGCCGCGCGTCCGCGCCGACGCTAACGACCCGGTACATCCGCCCGCGCCAAGACCTCGATGCGCCCCGTCCGCCCGTCCAGCCGGATGCGGTCGCCGGTCCTCAAATGCTTCGTGGCGTTTTCCACGCCCACCACCGAGGGCACGTGCAGCTCCCGGGAGACGATGGCCGTGTGCGAGAGCAGCGAGCCCCGCTCCGCGATGATGCCCGCCGCCTGCGCCAGCAGGAAGACCCAGCCGGGGTCGGTGGAGACGGCGACGAGGATCTTCCCCGCCGTGTCCGGCGCGCCCATCGGGTCCAAGACGACGACAGCCTCGGCCTCGGCGACGCCCGGGGAGCAAGGGGTGCCGGCCAGATGGTCCGCCCCGGCGCCTTCGGCGCCGCCCCGCTGCAGCACGGGGCCCTCAGCGCCCGCCCCGTCGGACGGGGCCCGGTTGAAATCCCCCGCCGGCCCAGCAAGGACGACCCGGTGGTATTGCGGGAGCGTCTCATAATAGGCATAGCGCCGCTTGCGCTCGCCCACGACGGCGCGCGCGTCGAGGCCGGAGCCCCCCTCCGCGAGGCCGCGCACCTCCTCCACCGTCAGCCAGAAGACGTCGCGCCGGGCGCCCAGCGCGCCGGCCTCCGCCAGATTCCCGCCGATGTCGAGGAAGATGGTGCGCACCATCCCGTAGATGCGGGTCCGGTTGAGCCGGGAGATCTCCCGGTTGCGTATGCCGAGCTTCGCCCGCTCGGCCGTCCCGGAAAGCCCGCGCCCGCGCACCCCCCGGGCTTCGCCGGCACAGCGGCCCGCAGCCGGCGGCGCATCCCCGCGTGCCGCCGCCGCGTACCGCTCCACCTGCCGGATGAGCAGCAGCGGGTCGGTGCGGTAGGTGGGGGATTCCAGCTTCAGCTCCTCCAGGTACCGGTCGCCGTACCGGTCGATGTAGGCCGAAACGCGCTCCGAGAACGCGCTCTTCGCCGCGAAAAAGGCCTGCACGTCCGCGTCCGTCTGCAGCGCCGCAAGCGCCCCCTGAAGCCCCTGCTCGCGCACCTCCCGCGCGAGCGCCTCGAGCGCCGCCACCGGCTCCATGCTGGCCAGCCCCTTCACGTCGGACAGGATCGCGTTGGCCTCCTCCCCCGATGCCTTCCGCTGAAGCCTCCCCGTATAGAGGAAGGCGTACAGGTCGTTTGCGAGCGTCACGTCCCACTCGGGGAACAGGCGCCGGCTCAGCTCCTCGTACAGCGCCAGCAGCGCGCGGCTGTCCAGGCCCGGCCGGTAGCGCGCGCGGAAAAAGGCGTCCGCCTCCGCGAAAATCCGGCCCAGCCGCTCCATCTTGCGCGGCACGCTGAGCGTGAGCGCCGCCGCGGCGAACGCGACGCGGAGCTTCGTGAGGGGCGGCACAGGGTAGATCACGCGGTAGTCCGCGCCCAGCCCGAGCGAACGCTCCCACACCGGGAAGATCCGCCGCGAGAACGGCAGCAGGCTGATGATCCGGTACCACAGGTTGATGCGGTAGTACATCCGCCCGTTGTAGGAGACGACCATCGTATCCAGCGCGCCCTCGGGCACGCCCGCCTTCCCCGCGCCACCGGCAAGCCGCGCCAGGAGCCCGCGCATCACGCCGGCGTACGCGTAGCGTATGAACGAATCCGTGAGCGGCAGCGTGATCCCGGGGTAGGACTCCGTCAGGTTCGAATTGTCGAGCACGTTGACCTCCCCCCCGGGCAGGGTGGTGATGGGCCGGCACTGCAGCAGATAGACCTCGCCGCCGGCCACGGCAAACTCAATGTCCGCCTCGTAGCCGAAGAGGCGCCGGACCTCCCCCGCCTGCCGGGCCAGCTCCGCCACGAGCAAGTCCGGGAGCGCGGGCGCGCCCTTCTGCCGCTCGGAGTACCAGACGCCGTCGTCGCGGTTGTAGTAGACCGTGCAGACCGGCGCCTTGTCCTCCACGACCAGGTCACCGGTGCCCGCGCCCGCCACGATGACCATCTCGTTCAGGACGCCCTGCGGGTTCGCGGTGAAGACCACGCCGGAGAGCTCGCTCTCCACCATCTCCTGCACGATGACAGCCATCCGGGCCGGGCCGCCCTCTTCCCCCTGCTGCCCCACCCCCGACGCATACGCGCGCAGCCCCAGGCTCTCTGTCGCCGCGAAGCAGTCGCGAACGCGCACAGGCACCTCGCCTTTGGGCACGCGCAGGAAGGTCGTAAACTGGCCCGCGTAGGAGGCCTGCGCGGCGTCCTCCACGGACGAGGAGCTGCGGACGGCAAACCGCGTCGCCGCGTCCGGCGGGAACGCCCCGTCCATGCGCGCCGCCAGCTCCCCCTCGGAAATCCCCGGGGACTCCAGCACGATGAACGGCGGGACGCGGAACCCGTGCGCGGCGAGCGCCCGCAGATTCTCCGCCTTCGCCCCGAGCCGCGCGCCCATCAGAAGAGGTACACCCGGCCGAACAGGAGATACCATACGATCGTGCCGATCATGAGCCCCTCCTGGATGAACGTGTACCGGATCACCTTGTCCACGATGGCGAAGCGCGTGGGGTCTTTCATATAGCGCACGAAGTCCGCCAGCATCCAGACGAGGTTCGCGGTGAGCAGGAAAACGGAGACCGTGTTCAGCCGCCACACGAGGATGTAGTTTGTGACGATGTCGAGGCAGGTGAGCACGAGCACAAACTGCGTGGCCTTGCGGTAACCGTAGATCTTCGAGTAGGTGACGTACTCCGTCTCGTCCCTCGGCGCGCGGATCTTGCGCGACACCTCCCAGATGAGCCCAGGGAAGTACATCGTGAATGCTGCCATAATAACGAAGAGCGACTGCGCGGAGATGCCGTATTTGATGCAGGCAAACGAGATGACGTAGATGTTGATGATCATCTGCACGGGGTTGTGCGTGACGCACGCCAGCACCAGGTTCGTCTGGATCTTCGATTTCTGGAAAAACCACATGCACATCAGGAACCCGTATATATAAAGGAAGAGAAAGAAGGGCCGGTTGTTCATGAACAGCAGGTTGAGGGCGATGGCCGGCGCCTCCGCCACCACGAGCAGCACGGCGAGGTCCTTCTTCTTCACGCGCCCCGAGGGCAGCGCGCGCTCCGGGAAGAGCCGCTGGTCCGTCTCGTAGTCCTTGAAGTCGTCCGCGATGCGCAGCAGGAGCAGGAAGGCGAAGACGGTGAGCGCGCCGAGGATCTCGTGCCAGCCGACGCGGTAGCGCTCGATCCCGCTGTTGAGGATCACGATGAAGTACAGCTCGAAGAACAGGATGAAGCCGACGGCGAGCCGCGAAGGCAGCGGGTACATTTCCTTCAGATAGATCCATTGTCGTTTGATCATGCGGCTACCCCAATCCTTTCGTTCATGCGCACCAGGGTTTCGACGCCCCGCCCGGACTGCTCCAGGATGTCCGCGTCGATCGCCGCCGCGCCCTTCCCAAGGAGGAGGACGATGGCGGACCCCCCAAGGTCGAAATACCCCTTCTCTTCGCCGCGCCGGAACGCCCGCTTGCCCAGGTCGTGGATCCGCCCGGCCAGCAGCGCGCCGACCTCCACCTGCGCGACGGGGCCGAAATGCTCCGTCTCCAGCAAGGAGGCCTTGCGGCTGTTTTCGGCGAAGACCCGCCCCTGCCTGCCGGTGGTCGGCTGCACGGAATGGAGCCACCCCGGTATGTCGTACGTTTTCACGAGCGCCCCGCCGTCCGGGAACACATAGTGGTGGTTGTTTTCCAGCGTCAGCCGGAAGACGAGCGCGTAGCCGCCAGCAAACTGCGCGGCCGCGTCCGCGTCCCGCAGCAGCTCCGCGGCCGTCAAGCTCGACTGCTTGACAGTGATTCTCGTATCCGGCTCTATTTCATAGGCGGTCAGCTTCGCGTCCGCGACGGCAAGCAGCGCGCCCGCCTCTTCCGGGAGCGGCCGCTCCCCCCAATCCGGGGGGCGCACGAAAAAATCGCGGAACGAAGCGTACGCGGAAGGGCCCTGCGCCTCGCCGGACAGATCGCAGGCGCGGAAGAGCGCCTCGACCTTCCCCCGCGAGCGCGGGGAGGCATAGTACCGCGCCCGGCAGCCGGAAAACCGCTTGCCGCAGAGGAAGAGGAGAAGGAAGCGGCCCGGGGGGTTGCCGTAGAGGAACCGCACCGCGCCGCTGCCCGGCTCCGCCACCTCGACCACGCGCCCGGTTTTCCGGTCAAACGCCCGCATGCAGCACCCCTGCCGAAAGCGCGACCGCGAGGAGCAGTATGCAGGCGTACCCGGCGCGGCCGGGCCGGCGCACCCGGATGTCCAAGACGTACAGCAAGGCCAGCGCCACGACCGGCAAAGCGACGACGAGGAGCGCGGCCGCGCCTTGCAGCCGCAGCTGCGCGAGGTAGGCGACCGGCAGGACCAGCGCGATGTAGACGATCGGGACGCCGCGGAAATACCCCTTGGGCGCGTCCGCTTCCGCCTCCGCGTTGTACACCGCGAGGCGCGTGATGCCGCAGCCCGCGTAGAAGATGATCAAGGGCACGGCGAGGGGGCTGCCGGCCATCAGGCGGGTCAGCAGCACGGCGGGCAGCGCGACGAAATTGACGACGTCCGCCAGCGAATCGATCTGGATGCCGAACCGCTTCTCGAAATCGGTCCGCTCGAACCGGCGCGCAAAGGTCCCGTCGAACACGTCGCAGACCGCCGCGGCGATGAGGCAGACGAGCCCGAGGTCCGTGCGCGCGCCGGCCGCGAGGAAAATCCCGGCCGAGGAAATCGCCACCCCCGCGTAGGTGAGCAGCGCCGAAACCTGCGGCTTGACGATCAGCTTCATACCGCCCGCCTCCGGATCTTGAGCCCGTAGAGCGCCAGATTGACGAGGACGTGCACCAGGGCGCCCAGCAGCAGCCACGCGAAAAACCGCGCCGCCGTGAGCCGCGCGCAGAGCGCCTGGAACAACAGCAGGCAGCCGATGACCGAGTCCGTCTGGTCCAGCAGGAAAAACAGCGCCCGCGGGACCGGCTTCGCGGCGCTTTCGCTGGCGCCCACGCCGAAGCGCCGCTTCAGGAAGCTGTTCGGCAGCTCGAACACGGCGTAGGCCAGCCCGAGCAAAAGCCCCACGAGGATGCCGTAGGCCGGCGTGGCCTCGCGCCGCTCGAAAAACAGGTTGTGCGCGTGCACGGCGGGGGCGACCCGGCACAGCCCGTACCAGAGCCCGCCCCAAAAGGCGCCGCAGAGGGTGTAGAGGGCCAGCCCGCGCCAGGTCTTCGCCGGCCCGAACAGAGGGCGCCCGTCCGAAAGCAGCGCGCCGCCGTCGATCGGCCTATCCAGCGCCGCGAGGATGCGCGTGCGGAGGAGGGCCATGACGAGCGCGCCCGTGAGGATCGCCGCCGTGAAGGTACCAAAAAAGCTTGCCGTCAACTCTCCCATCATGCATCTATAATAACAGAATGACGAGGCCCGCGAGCGGCGGCACGGTGGCGTTGTCCGTGCCGTACGGCCCGAAATGCTCCACCGCCGCGCCCACAGCCGCGACCGCGGCGGCATGCGTTTTCGGCATACCGGCCGCCAGGCAGATCGCCAGCGCGCTGAGGAAGAAGGCCGCCGTCCCGGGCAGCGTCTTGCCGAACAGCAGGGTGGGCCTCTTCAGCCATTTGCCCGCCGCGTAGGCCGCCGTGTCGCTCAGGCCCATCAGCAGCACGCAGACCACGAACTCTTTCCGCTCGATGGGCAGCAGCGCCGCCAGCGCCACGCCGACGGGGAACAGCACCTCGCCGATGGACGACTCGCTGCGGTCCGCGAGCGACCGCAGCTCCCGATACCGGAACCGGATCATGATCGGCAAAAAAATAGCCCCGACGATGGCGAACAGCCGGAAGCTCATGAACTGCGCCGCGATGCAAACGATCAGCGCGCACAGCACATGGCTCACTTTCCGGGAGACGGCCGCCGGGTAGTGCGTCCGCATCGTGACGAGCTCGTTGCCGGCCACCACGCCCACGAAGACCACCGAAACGACCAGGATCTGCAGGGCTTCCATCTAAAGCAACTCTGTCTTCTCCGACAGCAGCTGCGTCTCGTCCTTTGGCCGCGCCGCCACTACGGAGGGGGGCGCGCCGGACGTGTCGTACGGGCGCACGCCGGCCGGCCCGCTCGACACCCCCTCCTGCGCCTTCCTGCGGAAGAAGTCGAACTGCTCCCGCACCGGCCCCTCCGACCTTGAAAGATCCTCCTGCCAGATGCGCTCGATGCCCCGCCCCGCCGTCCGCCCGCTCACAAACTCCATGACGGAGCGGATGCGGTACCGGAAAAACAGGATGCCCGCCAAGGTGAGGAAGACGGCACCGAGCACAAGCCCGACCCAGGATATGATGTCCCATACTTGCCATGACGACATGGTTGACGACATTGGACTACACGCTCTCCTTCTCTAACTTCAATAATAATACCGCGACGATTTCCATACATCCTCGAACTGCGCCACCAGCTCCGTGAAAGCCTTGCGCTCGCCCGAAACGTCCTCGCCGGCGCCCGCCTTGGCCATCTGCAGCAGGGTATCGAAATCGCCCCGCCCGACGAGCTCCGGGTGGCGGAGCATGTCCCCGTATTTTGCGACGGCGACCGCGAACGTGAAGTCCGACGTGTTCCGCGCCCCGTAGTCGCCCGTGCGGGCGGCCCTGACGGAGATCTCCTTGCTTTCGCCCTCGCCGGGATCCTTGTAGCGGATGCGCACGTCGAAGAGGGACACGCCCTCCGCGCGCTCCCGCCCGGCCTGCGTCAGGTCGATTTCGAAGAGCATGTTGACGTCCGTCCCGAGGCCGACCTCGCCGGCGTCGACCGCGTCGTTTTCGAAATCCTCGTCGGCGAGCTCGCTGTGCTCATAGCCGATCATGCGGTAGCTCTTGACATACTCCGGGTCGAACACGGCCTGCGCCTTCACGTCGTCCGCGACCGTGAACAGCGTCCCGCTCATCTCGTTCACGAGCACCTTGTGCGCCGTGTCGAGGCTGTCGATGTACGCATGGTTGCCGTTGCCGCTCGCCGCGAGCGTCTCCATGACGTCGTCGCGCAGATTGCCCATCCCGAAGCCGAGCACCGACAGGTAGACGCCCGTGCCGCGCTTCTCCGAGATGAAGTCCTCCAGCTGCCCCACGTCCGAGATGCCGACGTTGAAGTCGCCGTCCGTCGCGAGGATGACGCGGTTGTTCCCGCCGTCGATGTAGTTTTCCCGCGCCACCTGGTAGGCGAGCTGGATGCCGCCCTCGCCGGCCGTCGAGCCGCCCGCGGTCAGTTCGTAGATCGCCGACTTCAGCCGGTTCTTCGCGCCGCCTGACACGCCTTCCAGCACGACCCCCGTGTCGCTCGCGTAGACGACGATCGACACCTTGTCGTCCTCGCCGAGCGTGTCGACGAGCATCGCGAACGCGTCCTGCAGCAGCGGCAGCTTGTTGTACTCGTCCATCGACCCCGAGACGTCGATGAGGAAGACGAGGTTGCTCGGCGGCAGATCCTCCTCGGCCACAGTCATCGTGCGCAGCCGCACATAGGCCATCAGCTTGCTTTCGTCGAACGGCGAGGGGCCGATCTCCGTGCGGATGGAGAACGGGCTGCCGTCGATGAACTCCGCCCGCTCGTCATAGGAGAAATAATTGATCAGCTCCTCCGTGCGCACCGCGTCGGCCGGCGGGAGCTGGCCGTCTTCGAGGTAGCGCCTGGTGTTTGTGTACGCCGCCGTGCTCACCTTGAGCGCGAGCGTCGCCTGCGGATCCTCGTCCGCGTAGATGCGGCTCGCCTCGACGATCTCGTTGTAGCGCTCAGCCGCCTCGCGGCGCTCCTCGTCCGTGTAGCGCGGCTCGTCCCCGCCCCAGTGCGGGTAGGGCTCGTAGACCGTCTCGTCCTCATAGTAGGGTTCCGCCTCGTCGGGCGCGGGCGGCTGCTCCCCCGGGTCCCCGAACAACTGCCCCCACGGGAAGAGGATGTCCCAGAGCGTCTTGCGCTCAGGGCCCGTGGCGGTCGGCGGTACTTCGTACTCCACCTCTTGATCGGGCACCGTCAACATCGGGGCCTCGTTCACGACCCCCGGGCTGGGCGCCACCTGCACCGGGGCGTTCTCGTAGAGATCCCCGTCTGCGGCATCCCCCGCCGCCGCGTCGCGCACGACGGTCCCGGGCCCGTAATAGTCCGCGTCGCCCGAGCCGCTGTAAGAATAGTCGTACGAAGCGCCACTGGAGGAGTCGTAAGAAGGCGCATAGCTGGCAGAGCCCGCCTCTTCGCCCATGTCAACGCTCACCGTCGCGTCGTCTTCTAGCACAATCCCGCCGTCTTCAGTCTCGTACGCCGTGGCCCCGCTCCCGGCGTCATCGCTGGCGCTGCAGGCCGACAGCGCAAACGCAAGCCCCGTCACCAAGGCCAGCATCCAAGCCAATCGAACCAAAACAAATCTCTTCCTCATTTCAATTCACCTCATAATGTCCCTATGCCAGTGTCCATCATCCATAGAACCCGTCCACAAAAGAAAACATTACAAGCCTCATTTCTCATTTCTCAATTCCCTATACAGCGCCGCCAAGGTACCCATGTCCTCGCGGCACGACAGCGTGTACACGTCCCCGCCCTTTTCGAACGAGAGCATCTTGTAGTCCGGCGTGACCGCCGCCGCGACCGTCTCGCCGTCGATCTCGACCTCGTCCGGCATGACCTCCCCCGGCGCCGCTGCACCTTCCTCCTCCGGGGCGACCGTCACGACCACGTCGTCGCCGTCCTCGTGCGCGATGTAGTAAACCCCGACGCCGTTGTCCATGCTCGCGGACAGGACCGCGTAGTGCTCGGGCACGTGGAAGGGGATCGGGATGGGCTCGGCCGCCGCCGAGGAAGTGCTCGCCGCGTCCTGCGGCGCCGAAGCCCCGCCGGCGTCGCGCGCCGCGAGCAGCGCGTGCGGCAGGATCAGGTAGACGGCGAGGCAGGCCGCGATGGCGGTCCACATCCGGCGCCGCCGCTGCGCCCGGTTCGGCTTCGGCCGCCGCAGGAGCTGCTGGACCTGCGCGTCCGCGCGCGGCAAGAGGAGCCGCACCCCGTCACGATTGAGCGCATCCCGCTCGGCAAGCAGCCGCTGGCCCTCCAGCTCGGCCCACCGCCCCGCTATTCTTTTCATCTCATCATCGCGCATCAGCCCTCAATTCTCAATTCCCAATTCTCAATCCTCAATTCTCAATTCTCAATTCTCAATTCTCAATCCTCAATCCAAATCTCTTCCACTCCAACAAATTTCACCAATATCAATTCTCAATTCCCAATTCTCAATTCTCAATCCTCAATTCTCAATTCTCAATTCTCAATTCCCAATCCTCAATTCCCAATCCTCAATTCCTCAGTGATTTTCTTCCTTATCCTATGTAGCTTCACCGTCACGTAGTTTTCCGTGATCCCGCACTGCTCCGCGATCTCGCGGTGCGGCAGGTCGTACGCGTATTTCAGCACGAAGATCGCCCGCGACTGCTCGTCGAGCGCGCCGACGACGCGCACCACGTCCTCGTTCGTCAGGTCGCGCTCCACGAGGTCCTCCACGCCGTGCGGGTCCGCGCCCGCCGCCGTCTCGAGGAACACGTCCTCCTCCGGCACCGCGTCGCCCCTCCGCCGCGCGTAGATCGTCAGCGCCGCGTTCCTCACGATCGTTACAAGGAAGGCTGCTGTGCGCGGGCTGTCCACGCCCTCGATTTTGCCCATGTTGCGGTATACGCGGATGAAAGCCTCGCTCACGGCGTCTTCCGCGAGCATCGGGTCGCGCAAGATGTCCAGCGCTTTCACGTACATCAGCTTCCTGTACCTCTCATACAACGCCGCGAACCGGTCGCGCTCCGACACCGTGTCAAACGTGAAGACCAGAACCACGCGCGTTACCTACATAACCGTTCGAACAGGAATAACATTACACGCCCCTGAGCTTTGACGCGAAACTTTCCACTTCCCCCTTGCGTAGTTTCATCGAAGTCACGTTCACGATGAGCCGCGCCGTGATGTCCCGGATGTACTCTGTGACGACGAGCCCGTTCTCCTTCAGCGTCGTCCCCGTCTCGACGATGTCGACGATCCCGTCGCAGAGGCCGAGCAAAGGCGCGATCTCCACCGACCCGTCGATCTTGATGATGTTGACGTCGAGCCCCTTGCGCTCGAAAAAGCGCGCCGCGTAGCCGGGGTATTTGCTCGCCACGACGGACGGCGCGCCGCCCGCGCAGACATGCCCGCCCTCGGGCGCCGCAAACGCAAAGCGGCATTTCCCGAAGCCGAGGTCCAAAATTTCGTAGTAAGTGCCGCCCTGCTCGAGGATCGTGTCCTTGCCGACGATGCCGACGTCGCACACGCCGTGCTCGACGTAGGTCACGACGTCCGCCGCCTTCGCGAGGAAGATCTCGATGCCCGCGCCCGGCAGCTCCACGAGGAGCCGGCGCCCCATGTCGCGCAGCGGCGAGGCGTCATACCCGGCCCGCTCCAACAGAGCCGAGAAATCCTTCTCCAAACGCCCTTTCGTCACGGCGATCCGCAGGGGCCGCGCCTCGGCGGGGCGGTCTGCCCCGGCCGTCCCGTGCGCCCCGGCTGCCGCCTCGGTCAAAAGGTCCACGTTGATCCCGAAGCCCGTCGCGGGCACGTCCTCCCCGAACTCGGCGAACAGCCCGTCGTACCGCCCGCCCGAAAGCAGCGGCTCGCCCGCGCTCTCGCCGTAGCCCCGGAAGACGAGCGACGAGTAGTACTCCGCCTGGTTGACGAGCCCCAGGTCGATCATCACGCTTGCGCCGAGCCCGCGCGCCGAAAGCTCGCCCGTCACCTGCTTGAGGTAGGCGATCATCGCCTTGACCTCCTCGCCGGCGCTGGCAAACACGGCTGCCGCCTCGTCCAAGGCCTCGCCCCCGCCGAACAGCTCCGGCAGCTTCAGCAGCAGCCCGGCCGCGGTCTTCTTTTTGTAGTTGTCCAGGACCTCTTCCAGCGAGGCGTAGTTTTTGCTCGCCACGTACCGGTGGATGCGCGCCTGGTCCTCCGCCGTCGCCCGAAGCCTGCCCATGAGGTATTTGAACAGCCCGACATGCCCGATCTCGATGCGGAAGCGCCCCTGATACGTCCCGGACAGCGACTGCACGGCCAACGCGATCATGTCGACGTCCGCGGAAAAGCCCGCCTCGCCGATGAGCTCGACACCCGCCTGGAGCACCTCGCTCTCGCGCCCCCGGTGCGCGGGCTGGCGGCGGAATACGCTCTGCGTGTAGTAGACGCGCAGCGGCAGCTCCGCGCCCTTCAGCTTCGTCGCCGTCATGCGCGCGATCGGGATCGTGTTGTCCGGGCGCACGACGGTCAGCCGGCCGCCCGCGTCGGACATCTTGTACATCTCCTCCGGCGGGAAGTACGAGGCCGCCGAGGAGAACACGGACAGGTACTCGAGCCCCGGCGTCCGCACCTTCCGGTACCCCGCCGCCTCGAACACGCCCTCGAGCCCGCGCAAAACCCGGCTCTCCGCTTCTACTTCCGCAAAAAGCCGGTCCCTGGTCCCATCCGGCGTCATTTTCTCGATTCTCAGGTCGCGGTCATTCATCTTCCGGCTCGAACCCCATGATCTCGTCCACGTACCGCATGAAATCCCCGCCGTAGCTCAGCGTGTAGTCGTACAGGATCTGCTCCTTGAACTCGTATTTGGCCACCTCGATGAGCTGCCGCGCCACAGACGACAGCATGAGCTTGTTCTCGAGCAGGCGGATGCCGGAGAGCGTGTACGTGCCGATGACGAGCTGGTCCTCGACCGTCACGTAGAGGATCTCCTTCACATCGTCGTTGAGCCGGTAGGTGTTCGCGCGCACGTGGCGGTTGTCGTCCATGAAGCTCACATAGAGCTTGCCGCCCTCCGTCAGGTTTTGCAGCGCCCCCGCGTAGCGCTCGTCGAGCTCGTCGAGCACGTTGTCCACGGGGCCGGCGATCTCGTACACCGTCACGAACTCCGGGCGCGCCAGCTTCATCGCCGCCTCCGCCGCGGAGATCGAGAAATTTGCGTGCACGGAAAAACGCTCCACGCGCCGCTCCGCGCCCTTGGGCCCCGTCAGCACCAGCTCGGATACAATAATGCGGTGCCCGCGGTCCTCCTCGACGACCGACTCGCAGAGCCACACGCGCTCGCCGTCGTCGTTTTTGTCCTCGCGGATCTCGTTGAGGCACAGCGTCGAGCTCTCGAGGTCGCCCGTGAGGTCGTGCCGTATCTCCACCGCCGACATCATGTCGACCGGGTAGAAGTCCTGCGCAAAATACCGCATGAGGAAGTAGTTGATGAGCTGGTTGTCGTTGTCGATCTTGCCGCAGAGCATGCGGAAGAGGCGCTCCTCCCGCGCGCGGTCGATGCCCGTCTCCCGCTCCAGCACGAAAGCGTAGTCCTGCACCTCGTCCGGCAGCGGCGTGCCGAATTTTTTGTTCAATTCGGCGTACCTTTGGATGAGCCAGGCGGCTTCGTTCATCGTGAGCATCACCTTGTCCGCGCCGAGGCCGCCGAGCATCACCTGCTCCGCCTCGCGCAGCTCCTCGCCGTCCTCGCCGTAGATGCCGCGGTAGGACTCGATGCCCTCCTCCGTCGTTTCAATGTAGAAAAACTGGTGGAGCGAGCGGCTGCCCTTCCGCTCCGCGAGCTCGCCGGAGAGCTTCCAGCGTATGTAAATGACGAGCACGCCCATCAGACGCGTGTTCGTCGCGTAGGCGTCGATGAATTTTTGCTCCGGCAGGGGCCTCCCGATGGCCCCCCCTCGTATGACTGTCAAATCATTTTTGTTCATGGGTAGCATTGTAAAGTATTCTGGCCTTTCTGTAAAGGAAACGCTGATACACGCAGCCATATCGTGGTATGATACCTGGTGGGTTTCAACACTCTATTTTTGGGTAAGAATGCAAGTATGGTAGTTTCATTACGGAAATTTGGCAATTTTCTGAGCGACAAGCTCGATCGGCTCATGGACCGCTTTGGCGTCAGCATGCGCACGAAGCTGATCGTCATCTTCCTGCTTGTCAAGATCGTGCCGCTCATCATCCTCCTGCTCATCGCGTGGAGCCAGTTTGCGCAGCTCGGCGAGGACATCAAGAACCGCACGCAGGCCCTGTCGGACAGCATGAACCAGACGATCACCGAGACGGGCGAGCTCGCGGTCACGGACTCGCGCGAGGCGCTGAACGCGAGCGCCATCGAGCAGATCGAGCGCATCACGACGGACACGGCGATGGAGGTCGCCAATTTCCTCTACAGCCGCGACAACGACATCCGCTACCTCGCGACGCTCACGCCGGACGAGCAGGGCTACCGCAATTTTATTGAAAACAAATCCGGGCAGATCGTCCGCCAGGGCACGTGGGACCTCGCCGCGGACGGCATGAGCTGGGAGCGCACGGACGCGCCGGAAGCCGGGACGCCGGAGAATGTCTCCACCAACGAGGAGAACAACGACGAGGTGGACGGCGCGAGCTTCCACTACCGCCCGTCCGACACCTTCGACCTCACGACCATCCCCTACTACGATGAGATCTCCTTCATCGGACTCGACCTGAAGGAGCAGATCAAGGTCACGGCGAGCGCGTCCACGAAAAAAACCCACCCCATGAACCCCGCGCTCATCGACGTCACCGACAAATCGCAGACATACGCGGGCGCGGAGACCTACGGCAGCGAGATCGCGGACCTCGCGCCCGGCGAGATCTACGTGTCCGACGTGATCGGCGAATACGTGCCCTCGCATTTCATCGGCATGTACACGCCGAAGCAGATGGTCATCTCCGCCCTGAATGCGGAAATAACGGCGCTGAACGCGCTTGCCGAGGACGAGCAGACGTCCGCTTCGAAGTCGCTCGCCGACGCGCTTCAGAAGGTGAAGGACGAGGGCCTCCCGGCGCTCGCCGTCAGCGGCAGCACGCAGGACGAAGCATCCTGCGCGCGGCTCATGAAGGACACGGCCGAGGCGGCCTGTGCGCTCATCGACGATTGCCTCGAGCAGTCGGAGGCCGGGCAGGACGAGGAGCTGGCCGCGCGGATGGACGCGCTGAAGGCGAAGATCGCGGGCCTCACGTTCAACCCGGCAGCGGAGGCGTTCGCGGGCAAGGAAAACCCGAACGGCGTCCGCTTCGAGGGCATCGTGCGCTGGGTGACGCCCGTGACGGACGCAGCGGGCAACAAGATCGGCTATGTGAGCTTCGCGCTCAACCACGACCACATCATGGAGTTTACGGACCACATCACGCCGATGAGCGACCGGTACAGCGAGCTGTCGAGCGCCTTCGACGGCAACTACGCCTTCATCTGGGACTACCAGTGCCGCAGCATCTGCCACCCGCGCCACCATTCGATCGTCGGCTACAACGCCTCGACGGGCGACGAGCAGATCCCTTGGCTCGAAAACAGCATCTACGAGGAGCTCCTCTCCCGCGTCGGCGGCACGGAGCTGTCCGACCTCGAGGAAAATTGGAGCGATCTCGTGAACGACCCGCAGGTGCCCGACGCGGACTATGCCGGCGTCGACGACCTGCTCCCGGACGTGCCGGTCTTTTACAAGCAGTCGCGCAGCAACAAGCCTGCGGCGGCGCTCACGGCGGCGGGCTACGTCGGCCTCGACGGGCGCTACCTTAACACGGCCCCGCAGTGCACGGGCTGGATGGACCTGACGAAGGACGGCGGGTCGGGCTCGTTCTACATCCTCTGGTCGGGGCTCTACAAGCTCACGACGGCGGCGGCGATCCCGTACTACACGGGGCAGTACGCGCCCTCCGAGGAGAACGGCTACTCGCAGCGCGGCTTCGCGATGGTGACGATCGGCGCGGGGCTCGACGACTTCCAGCAGCCGGCGGAAGAGACGGCGGCCAAGCTCGACGAGTCAATCACGCAGGCAAACACCAATATCACGGAGGCGTCCAAGGAAGCGCAGGCGGCGATCACGGACAACCTGTCGGCCACGACGGTGCAGCTCGTGACGACCACGGCCATCATCGTCGTCCTGGTCATCTTCATCGCGATCTGGATGGCCTCCTTCATCGCAAACAACGTCTACCTTTTGATCCGGGGCGTGACGCGGTTCCGGCTCGGCGACCGCCGCTTCCGTTTCCACACCGAACGCCAGGACGAATTCGGCGAGCTCGCGAACAGCTTCGACGACATGGCGGACAGCATCACGGAGAGCGTGCACACGCCGCTCGTCATCACGGACATGGACCTCAACCTCATCTACCTGAACGACCTCGCCCTGTCTGCGATGGGCAAGAAGCTGGAGGATGTCGTCGGGGAGCCGTATTTCAAAAACAGCATCTACCCGTACGGGACGGAATTTTGCCCGGTCACGGCGATCGACTCCGGCGAGGAGCCGCAGGTGTATTTCAACGCGAAGGACGGCCGGCATTACCGCGGCGACGCAAAATACCTCTACGACAAGGAAGGCGAGAAGGTCGGCTACATCATCACGTCCACGGACGTCACGGAAATCGCGCAGAGCCGTCAGCAGCTCGAGAAGGCGGTCGAAAGCGCCAACCGCGCGAACGTGGCCAAGGGCGAGTTCCTCGCGCGCATGAGCCACGAGATCCGCACGCCCATGAACGCGATCATCGGCGTCACGAACATCGTGGAGAAAAAGCTCGGCGAGGTTTCGGGCAGCGCGCCGGAGTTCGAGGAAATCCGCGAGCACGTCACGCAGATCGAGAATAGCTCCCAGCACCTCCTGGGCCTCTTGAACGACATCTTGGACCTCTCGAAGATCGAGGCGGGCAAGATCGAAATCTCGGAAGAGCCCGTCAACCTCCTGCGGCTCGGCGCGACGGTGCGCGACATCATCGAGCCGCGCTGCCTCGACAAGCACATCACGCTCGAAGCGGAGTTTGACCCCTCGCTCGACGCGCCGGTCCTCTCCGACTCCCTGCGCCTCCGCCAGGTGCTCATCAACCTGCTCGGGAACGCCGTGAAGTTTACGCCCGAGGCCGGCCACATCCATTTCATCATCGAGCGCGCCGACGACAGCGGCGCGGGCGCGGGCGATGCAGACGGCGAAGAGGCCGTGCGCGTCATCTTCACGGTGCAGGACACGGGCATCGGCATCGACAAGGCGGCCCTGACGACGATCTTCGAGGCCTTCGAGCAAGGCGACGGCAGCATCACGCGCCGCTTCGGCGGCACGGGCCTCGGCCTGCCGATCAGCCAGAACATCGTGCACATGCTCGGCGGCGACATCCAGGTCGACAGCAAGGTCGGCGAGGGCAGCACGTTCTCGTTCGAGCTCGTTATGAAAAAATCCCCACACCTGAAGGAGCCGCTCCAGCTCCCTTCGGACGCGGACGTCGACTTCACGGGCAAGACGATCCTCATCGTCGACGACGTGGACATCAATCGCATGATCGCAAGCTCTTTGCTCGAGGAGACGGGCATCGCCATCCTCGAAGCGGAGAACGGCGAGGAAGCCATCCACGCCTTCGCGGAATCGGCGCCGGGGTCGATCGACGTCGTGCTCATGGACGTGATGATGCCGGTCATGAACGGGCTCGAAGCCGCCGCGGCGATCCGCGCCCTCCCGCGCGAGGACGCAGGGAGCGTGCCGATCATCGCCATCACGGCAAACGCCTTCAAGGAGGACGTAGAAAAAGCGCTGGCCAGCGGCATGAACGCCCACCTGGCAAAACCCATAGACCCCGAAGCCCTGATAGAAATGCTATACCGCTACCTGTTCGCGGGATAGGAGCAGGGCAGCGTGAAGAAGAAGGAACCACGGGCGGGCAGGACGCCGGAGCAGATCCGGTCCGACACGATGCGGCGCATCCGGTCGCGCGACACGGGCATCGAGGTGCGGCTGCGCAAGGCGCTCTGGCACCGCGGCGTTCGTTACCGGAAAAATTTCAAGGGCGCCCCCGGCACGCCGGACATCGCCATCACGAAGCACCGGCTCGCGATCTTCTGCGACGGGGAGTTTTGGCACGGCAAGGACTGGGGCGAAAAGAAGGGCCGCCTGAAAGGCAACCGCGGCTACTGGGTCGACAAGATCGAGAAGAACCGCGAGCGCGACTGGCGCAACGACGCCCTGCTCTCCGAGCAAGGCTGGACGATCATGCATTTCTGGGGGGAGGAGATCGAAAAGGATCTGGAAGGGTGCGTGCGGCGCGTCCTTGCCGCCATCGGCGCCATCCGCGCCGCACGCATCCTGTCGGAATCAGCCAAGCGGGACTAACAGGGCCTTCTCATTCAGCTTGTCCGCGTACGCGCTGTCCATCTCGCGCAGGCCCGCCGGGAACTCGTACTTCGCGAGCAGGGCCACGGCCGGATCCGGGTCGAAGGACTCGGGGCCGAGGACGCCCGTGCCGCTCCACACGCCCGTCGCGAGCAGCTCGAGCATGATGACCGGCATGACCGCCGTTTGCGCGACGACGGAGTTTGTGCCGTAGCGCTTGATGCACGTCTGGTTGTCGGCCACCTGATAGAGGTAGACGGAGCGGCGCAGGCCGTCCTTCGTCCCCGTGACCCAGGTGCCCGCGCAGCCCGCGCCCGTCATCTTGTCAGACGACTCGACCGGGCTCGGCACGACCTTCACGAGGAAGTCGCGCGGCGCGATCTCCGCCTTGCCGACCTTGATCTTTTTCTTGGCCTCGGACATGCCGACGGACTCGAGGTTGAGCAGCAGCTGGCGGAACTCCCTCGGCACCCCGTACTTGAACGTGACGCGGTTGCAGTCGATGACGCGCGGCACGAGCAGCACCTCCTCATGCTCGACGTTGACGACCTCGACGTCGCCGATGCCGCCGGGGAAGTTGAAGATCTCCGGCTCGCTGAAGCGTTCGGTCGTGAACCAGCCCTTCTTCTTTTCGTAGATGACCGGCGGGTTCAGGCATTCCTCGATCGTCGTCCAGACCGAGAAGCCGAAGTCGCCGCCGCCCGCGTAGTTGTCGCCGTCGCGCACGTTGACCTCGTCGATCTTGTCGAACAGGTGCTTTTGCGCATAGGCCGCGAACACGTCCGCCATGCCCGGCTCGACGCCCGAGCCGACGAGCGCCAGGATGCCCTTCTTCGCCCATTTTTCGTGGCGGTCAAACTGGTAGTCGCCGAGCTTGATGTGGGCCTTGTGGTATGGATCCTTCGGGTCCGGCTTCGACAGCGTCATCGCGCAGTCCATGTAGCCGACCTTGTTTGCGTAGCAGGTGTCGAAGATGTTTTCGTTGAACGCCGGCTCGACCGCGTTGAGCACCCACGTGATGCCATGCTTCTTGATGACCTTCGTGATGCTCGCCGCGTCGCTCGCGTCGATCTTCTCGGCGACGAAGCGCTTCTCTCCGAGCTCCTTGACGACCTGGCGCGCCCGGTCCACGTTGTAGTCCGCGACCACGACCTTCTTGGCCCATTCGCCGCCCTTCTTCGCCCTTTTGATGATTTGACAAGCAGACGTACCGACGCCCCCCGCCCCTATGACCAGTAACTTCATGAGATACCTCCCTCCGCGCAAGAACGCGCATTAGCTATTACCTACCTATCATAACACCGCCCCCCCGTCACAGGCAACCCCCCGTCTGCAAAAAAGGCTGTATAATAAAACCATGAGATTGAACAAATACATCGCGCATGCAGGAATAACAAGTAGGCGCAAGGCCGACGAACTGATCGCAGCCGGCAAGGTACGCGTTTCGGGCCGCGTCGTGACGGAGCTCGGGTTCGACGTGGACGAGGGGGGCGGCGTGGCCGTCGAGGTGGACGGGCAGCCGATCCTGCCCGCCGCGAAGCTTTCCTACATCGCGCTGAACAAGCCGAAGGGGTACATCACGACGACGAGCGACGAGCGCGGGCGGGCGACCGTCATGGAACTCGTGTCCGGCGCGGGCGGGCGCCTCTTCCCGGTCGGGAGGCTCGACGGGCCGACGACGGGCCTGCTGCTCCTCACGAACGACGGCGACTTCGCGTACCGCCTCACGCACCCCAAGCACGAGCTCGTCAAGACCTACCTGGCGCGCGTCACGGGGGCGATGACGGAGGCAAAGCTCCGGCGGCTCAGGAACGGCGTCGACATCGGCGGCTATGTCACGAAGCCGGCTGTTATTGAAATCGTGAAAGCGGGGGAGCATTCGCTCCTCGTCGAGGTCAGGATACACGAGGGGAAGAACCGCCAGGTGCGCAAGATGTTCGCGGCCGTCGGTTGCCGCGTCACGGAGCTCGAGCGGACGGCCATCGGGGACGTGCGCCTCGGCAATCTGCTGCCCGGTCACTGGCGCAAGCTCACCTCCCGCGAAGTCGCGTCCTTATAAAAAGGAAGCCGGATGCTGGCGCATCCGCCTGTTGATTTGTGTATGGATTCCGGGTCAAGCCCGGAATGACATTACGCAACTGCTGTCATTCCGGGCTTGACCCGGAATCCATGCTTCAATCAAAAGCAGGCGAGCGCAGCGAGCCTGCTATCCTTTTAATATGGTAGAATATAGCCTTGGAAAGGAGCCTACCAAATGTACGCAAACGATTACAATACGCTTGACCCGAAATACTCCGAGACCACGAACGAAATCGCGCATCTCGCCGACCTGTGCATCGGGCGCGGGATCATCGAGCCGGAGCTCTACACAAAATACGCGGTCAACCGCGGCCTACGCGACCTGAACGGCAACGGCGTGCTGACGGGCCTGACGGAGATTTCCGAGATCAACGCCTTCCGCATCGGGGAGGGGGGGGAGAAAATCCCGATGGAGGGCGAGCTGTTCTTCCGGGGCGTCGAGATCAACGAGCTCGTGAACGGGTTCATCAAGGAGAAGCGGTTCGGCTTCGAGGAGACGTCCTACCTGCTGCTGTTCGGCCGGCTGCCGTCCGAGCAGGAGCTCAAGGAGTTCCAGGGGATCCTCGCGGACTACCGCACGCTGCCGACGAGCTTCGTGCGCGACATCATCCTCAAGGCGCCGAGCCTCGACATGATGAACACGCTCGCGCGCAGCGTCCTGACGCTGCACGCCTACGACACGAAGGCGAACGACACGGACATCCCGAACGTGCTGCGGCAGAGCCTGCTGCTCATCGCGGTCTTCCCGATGCTCGCGGTCTACGGCTACCAGGCCTACCGGCATTATTTCGAAAACGACGACCTGTTCATCAACAAGCCGAAGAAGGACCTGTCCACCGCCGAGAACATCCTGCGCATGCTGCGGCGCGGCGGGCGCTACACGGAGCTCGAGGCGCGCATCCTCGACATCGCGCTCGTGCTGCACGCGGAGCACGGCGGCGGCAACAACTCCACGTTCACGACCCACGTCGTCACGTCCTCGGGCACGGACACGTACAGCAGCGTGGCGGCCTCGCTCGGGTCTCTGAAGGGGCCGAAGCACGGCGGCGCGAACATCAAGGTCGTGGAGATGTTCGAGAACCTGAAGGAGAACATCGACGACTGGGGCGACGAGGAGGAGGTCGCCTCCTACCTGAAGGCGATCCTCAACAAGCAGGTCTTCGACCACGCGGGCCTGATCTACGGGATGGGCCACGCGGTCTACTCGCTCTCCGACCCGCGCGCGGACATCTTCAAGACCTTCGTGAAAAAACTCTCCGTTGAGAAGAAGCGCGAGGAGGAGTACCGGCTGTACGAGAACGTCGCGCGGCTCGCGCCGCAGGTCATCGGCGAGGTGCGCCAGATCTACAAAGGCGTCTCGCCGAACGTGGACTTCTACAGCGGCTTCGTGTACTCGATGCTCGACCTGCCGAAGGAGCTCTTCACGCCGCTCTTCGCGATCGCGCGCATCACGGGCTGGAGCGCGCACCGCATCGAGGAGCTCATCAACGCGAGCAAGATCATCCGCCCGGCGTATATGAGCGTCTCCGCGCGGCAGCCGTACCTGCCGATCAAGAAGCGCAAATAGCATCCCGTTTTTCGCAGCATTTTACAACTTCTCCCGTTCACGATAACGGGAGAAGTTTTGTGGATAAACGTTTGGCCAAAATTGTCATAAATATGGACAAAAGCTGAAATTTCAACATTTTTTGTGCTTCAAGATATCCATAAGTGGTTGTGGACAGAATTGTATACAATTTCAAAAAAACTGTGGATAAGCCCGGGAGGTGTTCATATTTCGGCGTTGTAATATTGTTGAAACATGTTTGCGCAAACGCGAACATTAGATGACATAATACATTGCAAACTTTCCCGCTTATTTTGAATACATCCAGCGTGAATCTGTTTGGGATTCAGCATTTCCAGACGCGAGCGAGGCCGGAAGGTCGAGGATGCGCTGGTTTACAGAACCCCGGAACGGTAAAGCGAGGCTCTTCTGCGCCAGCACGAACCGCCCGTCGATGAGCGTCGATGCGCAGGCGAGCAGCGCGAGCACAGCGTCCCTGTCCGGCACTGCACCCTCCATGATTTCCTCGAAAGTATAGCCTGTGTAGATGGCGAGGTCGTAGCGCTTGCCTTCCGTCCCGCCCGCCAGCGCCCCGGCGAGCGGCAGCAGCGCCGCCGCCTGGAGCAGCGGCTCCCCGCCCGTCAGGGTCACGCCCGTGAGCAGGGGGTTGGCGCGGATCTTCGCAAGCAGCGCCTCCGCCGTCGTCTCCGTGCCGCCGTCCATGGGCCAGCTCTGCGGGTTGTGGCAGCCCTCGCAGGCGTGCGGGCAGCCCTGCAAAAAAATAGCCATCCGCATCCCGGGCCCGTCGACGATGCTGTCGTTCTCGACCCCGCAGATGCGGATGGTGTTGCGCGCGTTCATATCTTCACGGCATGCGTTTTCTATGCTACTTCATCGCTCATGTCGGCTTCCGCGCCGACATCGTGCTTCACGCGGTCGCGCTCCTCCGCGCGCTTCGCGTCGTTGAAGCGGTCGAGCGTCCCGACGAGGTACCCCGTGATGCGGCGGATGCGGTCGAAGCCGATGTCCGCGCCGTCCTCCGTGCGCCCGCAGCCCGGGCAGACGTCGTCGATGACGCCGCTGTACCCGCAGACCGGGTCGCGGTCGACCGGGTGGTTGATCGAGCCGTAGCCGACGCCCGCTTCCTTCATGCAGCGCACGACCTGCTCGAACGCGTCGAGGTTGTTGGCTGGGTCGCCGTCGAGCTCGACGTAGGTGATGTGCCCCGCGTTCGTCAGCGCGTGGTACGGCGCCTCGATGCGGATCTTGTCGTACGCCGAGATCGGGTAGTACACCGGCACGTGGAACCCGTTCGTGTAGTACTCGCGGTCCGTCACGCCCGGCACGGCGCCGAACTTCTTGAGGTCGAGCCGCACGAACCGCCCCGCGAGCCCTTCCGCCGGCGTCGCGAGCAGCGTGTAGTTCATGCCCTTCTCGCGCGACAGGCGGTCGAGGTAGTCGCGCATGAACGAGACGATCTCGAGCCCGAGGTTTTGCGCCTCCGCGCTCTCGCCGTGGTGCGTGCCCGTCAACGCGTAGAGCGCCTCCGCGAGCCCGATGAACCCGACGGACAGCGTCCCGTGCTTCAGCACCTCGCCGACCTCGTCGTTGACGCCGAGCTTCTCCGAGCCGATCCAGATCCCCTGCCCCATGAGGAAGGGGTAGTTGCGGACCTTCTTCTTTGCCTGTATCTGATAGCGGTCCCACAGCTGCCGCGTCACGAGCTGCATCTTGCGCTCGAGCTCATCGAAGAACCATTCGACGCTGCCGTTGGATTTGATCGCGATGCGCGGCAGGTTGATCGACGTGAAGGACAGGTTGCCCCGCCCGTAGACGATCTGGTTGTCCGGGTCGTACGTGTTGCCGATGACGCGCGTGCGGCACCCCATATACGCGACCTCCGTCTCCGGCTGCCCCTCGCGGTAGTACTGCAAGTTGAACGGCGCGTCCAGGAACGAGAAGTTCGGGAACAGCCGCTTCGCGCTCACGCGGCACGCGAGCCGGAACAGGTCGTAGTTTGGGTCTCCGGGGTTGTAGGAGACGCCGTCCTTCACCTTGAAGATGTGGATCGGGAAGATGGCCGTCTCGCCGCCGCCGAGGCCCTCCTCGGTCGCGAGCATCACGTTCTTCGTGACCATGCGCCCTTCCGGCGACGTGTCCGTACCGTAGTTGATCGAGGAGAACGGCGTCTGCGCGCCCGCGCGGGAGTGCATCGTGTTGAGGTTGTGCACGAGCGCCTCCATCGCCTGCTTCACCTCGCGGTCCGTCTCCTTGTCCGCCGCCTTCTGCGCGAACCCGTGGACGCGCTCCAGCGTCTCTTCGTCGACGCCGAGCGCCGTGAACGCCGCGATCTCCTGCTTCGTGTACTCGACGTCCGACAGCAGCCGCGGGTACAGACCCGTCCGCTTCTCGATCTCCGCGAACACCGCCTTGACGATGTCCTCGGACAGCGTGTCCTCGAGCCCGTCCGCGAGCAGCGCGAGCGCCTTCGTGAAATTTGAGATGTATAGCTTCTTGTACGTCTTGCGCACGCCCGGCGCGAGCCCGTAGTCGAAGTTTGGGATGCTCTGCCCGCCGTGCTGGTCGTTTTGGTTGGACTGGATCGCGATGCACGCGAGCGCCGCGTAGCTGTGGATCGAGTTCGGCTCGCGCAGATGCCCGTGCCCCGTCGAAAACCCGCCCTGGAACAGCCGGTCGACGTCGATCTGGCAGCACGTCGTCGTCAGCGTGTAGAAGTCGAAATCGTGGATGTGGATGTCGCCGCCGACGTGCGCCTCGCTCTGCTCGCGCGTCAGGATTTTCTTTTCATAATAATCCTTCGCCGACTCCGAGCCGTATTTGAGCATGATGCCCATCGCCGTATCGCCGTCGATGTTGGCGTTGTCGCGCTTGGCGTTGCTCTCGGACGCGTCCTTGTTTGTCAGCTCGTCGAGCGTGCGCATCAGGTGCGTGTTCAGCTCGCGGATGCGCGTGCGCTCGGCCCGGTAGTCGTGGTAGGCCTTCGCGATGCGCGGGAAGCCCTTGTCGGACAGCACCTGCTCGACGATGTCCTGGATGCTCTCGATGTTCGGCACGTCGTCGCCATAACGTTTTTCGAGCCTTGCCTCGACCTCGGCCGCCAGCGCAGGGCTCTTGCCCGTGCCGCCGCGCCCGTTGGCCGCCATCGCCTTCTCGACGGCTTCTTCGATCTTGGTGATGTCGTATGGGACGGTGCGGCCGTCTCGTTTTTCAATCGTAGTAAACATAATGTCCTCTTACCCTTGGAACAACCTTCCGCAAATGATCTAATGCTATGAAAATCGCCTATAATGCGCTCGTTTGGGCGTGTTCAAATTATCACATACTAGATAATGGGTGTCAATGAACTTTATGTTACATCTCTGTTAAATCCGCCGACACATCCCAATCGTCCGACATATCCTGCATATCCTCCTCCGTCAGGCGGTCGTGGTCGAAGGCTGACGCGAAGCTCAGCGGCACGCCAAGGAGCGCGAGCAGCCAGACGCCGGCGACGTCCGTGCCATGCCGGCCGATGCGCAGCGTGAGCCATATCTGGAGCAGGACGCCGATGGCCGCGAGCACGAACGTGAGCACGACCGCCGTGCGGAAGCGCTTGTTGCCGGCGTTCGTCCGCACCTTTTCCTCGTCATCGTCATCCTCGTCCTTCGCGCCGTCTTCGTCTTCGTCCTTCCGCCCGTGCGCGAGCCGGAACAGGATGAACACGACCATCGCCACGATGAACCAGAGGAGGACGACCGGCGTCCACCGGTTGATCCACGTCATCGGCAGCGTGAGGTCGTCGAGCAGCAGCCAGACGATGCCCACGGTCGCGCCGAGCGCCGTCGCGAGCGTGCGCAGGAAACGCCGCATGCGCCTGCGCCGCTCCTCCTGCTCCTCGCGTTTTTCGCGTTCCGCTTCATAGTCCGCGAAGCTGCGGCCCGCATCGACGGCCCGCGCGATCGCGTCCTCTGTGCCGTCCGGAAGCCGCGGCACGCGCGCCTTCCGCGCCGCCGCGCGCCATACATAGCCGATGGCGAATGCCAGCGCGATCGCCGAGAGGATCAGCGACAGCAGGCTCCACGCCGCGCGCAGCGAGGGCGATCCCACGGGGATGCCGAAGAGCGGCATCCCGAGGCCTTCGTCGTCCGGGTTCTCCGGCTCCGGCGCGTCTGCGACCGTCACTGACGTAGCCGTCCCCGGCTCGTGCGGTTTCACAGGATCGGTGTCCGCGATCGGCGTCACCGCATTCACTGGGAACAGCACGCCCGGCAGCCGGGGCTCCATCGGCTCCGTCGTCCCTCCTCCGCCGCCTCCCGGCGGCTCTACAGTTGTATCGTCCGGTGGGATTACCGGGGGATCTTCTTCTTCGTCCGGCGGGTCTTCGTCCTCCGGCGGGTCATCGTCGTCCGGCGGGTCCTCCGGGTCCTCCACCGGCAACTTCGTCCACTGCGCGTACAGCACCGCGTCGCGCAGGACCGCCGGGAGCAGGCCGCCCGGGTAGTACCAGACGCCCGTGCCGTCCGCCTTCGTGTTCCAGCCGTCGAAAGCGTAGCCGGCCCTCTCCGGCTCGTCGGCCGGGATGGAATAGTGATTGATTCCATGGCTGACGGTGTCGCGGGCGGGCACGGCTCCGAGGCTCGCGCCGCTGCCGTTTGGTTTGAAGTCGATCCAGTTTTCCCAGACCGCGAAAAACTCGGTGTTGCTGCGCAGGATGAAGGTGTCGTTCGGCGCGGCCGACAGGCCCAGGCCGGCCGGATCCGTGTTCCATTCCTTGAAATGCCCGTTGTGCTGCGTGCCGTCCGGATAGGTCGTCAGCGGCCACTGCGGGACGCCGCCGGACGCCGGGCGCACCTTGTAGCCGCGGCCGAGCGCGGCCTCCTCGTGGCCCGTGAAGCCCGGGAGCGGGTTGCCGCCTCCGTCGGTCTCCGTCACGCAGGGCACGCCCGTGATGTGGATGTCGTCGTAGGCGCCGGCGTACATCGTCTCGGCGGGGTCGCCCGGCCCGTCGCCGTTCGCGTGGTAGTAGACGTCGGCCGCGGGCGCCCAGATCGCGTAGAGGTGCATCGTCGTGCCGCTGGCCACCGTGATCTGCGCGGAGTAGTCGCCGCCCTGCGATCCGTCGGCCGTGAACCAGGCGCCGCTGCCGTCGGCCTTCGTGTTCCAGCCGAAGAACAGGTAGCCCGCACGCGCGATCTTTGCGCCTGTGCCCGGGTAGAGATCGGAAGGGATGACGTATTTGCCGACGGACGGGGTGCTCGCCTTTTCCTTCGCGAGGTCGAGCAGCGTCTGGCCGTCGTTGCGCTGCACGTCGTTTGTCGGATCCGTGTCAATGTTGTCCGCGATGACGCCTCCCTGGAAATGATACTGCACCATCGGCGGATCCCAGATCGCGTAGAAGGTGATGCCGTATTCGGGCAGGGTCGTGTCCGAGCCCGCGTGGAGCCCGTAGGTGGTCTTGCCGGCGGGCGGCGTGTAGCCCTCGGGCAGCCTGGCCGTGAAGCCGGGCAGCACCGCCGGGTTGGACTGCGTGGCGCTCACCGCCTCCGCGGCGGGGTAGTACCAGTCGCCCGAGCCGTCCTTCTTTGTATTCCAGCCGAGGAAGCTGTAGGGGCCGTACGGGTGGTCCGTGTCCGGCGTGCCCAGCTCGGGGATGTAGCGTGACGCCTCGTCCCAGTCGCCGTCCTGGTAGAATGGGGTCAGTGGCTCGTCGTCCGGATTGCCGTTCCCGTCATTAAACGCCCCGGTGCCCCGGTGCTTCGGGTCGTGCCACTGGATGCCGAAGGTCACGCCGACCCCGCTGTGATAGGCATTGATGCCGGTGTCGTCATCTATGACCTGATGGCTCGCATAGACCGATCCGACATAATAGTCCATATCGTTTTCCGGCCAGTGGTCGGGGATATGCCGCGCCGAACCCGCCACCTCGCCGAACTGCGCCTCGTTGCCGTCGTAGAGCACGCTGCCCGTCTTCCAGTGCGGCTCGAGGATGATGCGCCCCTTGTACTTGAGGAAGAGCTCGAAGGGCACGACGTCGCCCGGGTAAAATTTCTGCGCGCCGTCGTAGTCGAGCACGTCGGTGTCCACGGGATCTCCAGTGACGCCGACAGACTCCATGTCGTCGGCCATCACAAGATGGCGGTTTGACGAACTCGCGTTGTCCCCGTAGATGCCGCCGATCGTGACCGTGAAATACTCGAAGACCGCGCCCACCTTCTGCGGCGTCTCGTTGGCGATATTGCCCGCCGAGAAGTCCGTGTTCGACAGGATCATATACCCGGGGCCGTACGCGGAATACTCCGGCAGCGCGTCGTACCAGCCCTGCCCCGCGCCCGCGCCGCCGCTCACATAGTCCGTGTAGAAGCGCACGTAGTCGTCGATGTAGTCGCCCGAGTAGGCCGGCGGATGCCCGTCCGCCGTGCCGTCCCCGTCGTCGTCGTCCACCTCGTCCGGCGGGAAATGCGACACGTCGGCCACGCCGTCCGGGCTCTGCGTGAGGTTGCCGTAGGTGTCGGTCACCGCGTTCTCGAGCAGGTCTTCGTACCGCTCGTCGTACCGCACGGAATATTTCCAGACCGCCGTCACATAGATCCAGCCGCGCACGTCCTTGATGAGCACCCGGGCATCGTCCAGATACGGGTCGGGCGTGCCGTCCAGATCCTTGTCGAGGATCACCTTCGCGTCGCCGCTGCGGATGAACCAGTGGTCCCATTCGTACTGCGGGAACGTATGCGTATGGTCGTGGAGCGTGTAGCCGGCGGGCTGCCCGTCCGGCGTGAGCGGGTCACCGTACACGTTCTGCGTCGTCGTGTTCTTCGGCGCCGGGTGGATCTGGGACGCCGTGTCCGCGTACTCGAGGAAGGTGTACGGATAATAATATTCGTCGCTCAGATCGTCGTAGCCGTAGTTGGGCGCGGCAGACAGGCCGGGCTTGGAATAGCCGGGGCGATCGTTCGGCACGGTGATGTCCTTGCCCGCGCCCGTCGTATTCGTCGGGTCGTCCACGTCGATGCCCAGGTCGTTCGTGCCGTTCTCGTTGTCCGTGTAGACGATCGGCATCCGCCACACCGCTGTCAGGCGGATGTTGCCGGGCGTCGTGTCCGAGCCCGTCCCGGCAAGATTTTGGTTATTGATCATGCCTGCCGAGACCTGCTGGCCCGGCTGGAATTTCGCGGGTTTGCCCTGGCTGTCCGTCAGGAGCACGAACGTGTCATCGTGATAGTCCATATTGTCGACGTATACGATGTAATACTGGAACAGCGCGCCGTCGCTGCGCCGCGGCACTTCGGCCGGGATCGTATAGCCGCCCGTGAGCTGCCCGGTCGCATCGATCGGCAGGATGTCGTCGACCGTCTCGTACGGGTCGATGTCCGCGTCCGTGACCTGATCCGCCGGCAGGTTCAGCGTGAGCGCCTGGCCGTCGCTGCTCGGGTAGCCGGTCCAGCGGTCCGTGTACTGCACCGTCGGCCCCCAGACCGGAGTGAGCATGATTTCCCACGCGGGCGTCTCGTACGGCAGCCCGTCATAGGGGTAGTAGTCGAGCGGGACGAAGGTGTCCGGGTCGCCGCCGGCCTGCTTCACCTCGCCGTAGCCGACGAAGACCCGCCCGGCGTCGGCCTGCGCCTTCGTGCCGGGGTCATAGCTGAGGCCCGTGTAGCCGCCCGACCCGTCCGGCGTCCCGTAGACGGCCTTTTTGTACGTCCACTTGGCCGGGTTGGCGCTGCTCCCGGTGGTGCCCTTGACCGCGCGGCTCTGCGCCACGCCGAGGATCTCGTCACCCGGCTGCACGAGGACCTGCCCGCCGCCCGTGTCGAGGAGCCGCGTCACGCCATCCTTGTCCATCACATAGGCCGCGCCATAGCTCTCGTCCACGCTGCCCGTCGCCGGGTCGTCGGGGATGAGGCCGTACTGGTAGGCCGCGGGGGAGGCCTGCGGATTGTCGACGGTGACATTTTTCTTTTTATCGGAATCGTACCATGACCATGTGGCGTCCTTCGAGGTGTCTGATGTGTTGGTCGTCGTTTTGGTATTCCAATAGGTGACGTCGCGGTTTTGCTCATAGCCCGTGTCGATGACGACGAGGCGGTAGCCCGCGAACTGGTAGCCCGCGCGCGTCGGAACCGTGGTCGGGATCCGGTAGGAATCGTAGACCTTGCCCGTCTCGGTGTCCTCGGGGGGCGCCTGTTGATCCGCGTAGGCTTCGTTGCGCCCCGCGATGCCGTCGCCGTTTTTGTCGTAGAGCCAGTCGGTGTTGTGGTCGGTGGTGTAGCCGGTGGTCGCGACCGGGTTCCCGAGCGTGACGTCGGCCGCGGCCGCGGCCGCCGAAGCCGATCCGGTCGAGGGTTTGGATGTATACGCCATCGTGGACACGGTGGAGCCGAGGTTTCCGATGTGGTAGCCGTCCTGGATATGGTCGCCGCCCGCGAGCCGGATCATTTCGCCGTTGCCCTGCACGCCGGCGAAGATGTAGTCGTCTATACCGTCATCGTCGGCCTTCACGCCTTCCGTGCGCGCGGTGGCCCATTGCCAGCCCTTTTCCCAGCTGGCGAGGTTGTAGCCGGTAAAGATCTGGCTTGTACCATTCATGCGCCAGATGCCGTTGTCGCCGTGGTTGTAGAGCGGGAGTTCCGTTGTCGCTACGGTGGTTTGCCCTTCCATCGGTGGATTGGCATCCCGGGATCCTGCGGTCTTCCCGGGATACGGCTTCATACGTTCATAGACGGTGTCATCGGTTGATTTCATCTCCAGCTGCTGGCCCACCGTGCGCAGCCTGGGCCCAGTGCGCACAAAATTGAAGTCGTTGGCGATATAGCCCGCCATCGAACCGGAGCCAGCGCCCTCTCCTCCCAGGATTCCGGGGTTGAAATAATATCTGTCATGCTTCTGGATGCTGCCGATGATGGGGTCGACGTTGAGCGTATCCACGTTGGACGCCGTGAGCGTCTGGTTTCCAAACGGCAGCGCCTCGTCCATCGGCTGCCCGCTGGCGCTCAGGCCCGTATAGGCGACGGTGCCCATCCAGCCGGTTTCCTGGGAAGTCCACAAGTAGGAGGAATTTCCGTTCATCGTCCCCGAGGCGTTGTAGGTCTGTTGCTTCTTGTCCGTAGTATACTCGATCTCCCTCTGGTTGCCTGTGGGCAGGGTCATCTCGTCGCTGACCGCGAAATCGTCCGCGTTTCCGATGAGCCGGACGCTGGTCGCATTGATGAGATTTTGGTTTTCATCGCTCACATAGTCGTTGGTGTACATCTCGGAGACGGCGCGCGTCAGGCCCGTGTAGGGGGTGGCGAGCGGGTCTTCGATGGACTTCATCTTCACCGAATACCAGTACTGGGTGTCCTCGTAGGGATCGGCGGGATCCCTGCCGTACTCGTCGAGCAGGCGCGCGACCGTAGTGTCGGGGTCGATGAGCGTGCCGCTCACGGCGTCCGAAGGCAGCGTCACGCCGGGTTGCACGGTGAAGTTGATCTCCGTCGAGGGCAGCAGGTCGCCTGTGCGCAGGTTTGTCATCTGCGAAAACTCGCTGTCCCCCGCCATGACGTTTTTGGAGGCCTTGGCGACGGCCGCGGCGGGGAGCGTGGCCGACGCCTGATTGCCCAGATCGTTGTTGAGCGTCCCGTTGATCGTGTACTTGTCGAAGGTGTCGTAGTAGCCGTCGATGCTGGTGTTGTCGAAATTGTACATATTGGCGGACAGCGAATAGAAATAATGCTGCACCGGCTCCTGCTCGCGGCCCGCCGCGTAGGCGTAGCGCAGCTTGACGTCGTCCGCCACGTAGTAGA